>CAZERQ010000062.1:0-3003 GCA_964514465.1 uncultured Acidimicrobiales bacterium | reverse complement strand
CACTTCCTCGGCGACTTCCTCCAGACGTTCGGGCGTGCGCGACGCCAACACGATGCGCGCCCCGTGCTCGGCGCACAACAACGAGATGTCGCGCCCCATGCCCGGGCCGATGCCCGAGACGATGACGACCTTGTCCTCAAGTAGCATCGTGTCCCAAAATCAGCGCGCTGGTGGGCACGGCCGTGCCAGCGGTAACCAGCACATTCCCCGCGCCCTCGACTTGGTTGACCGAGGTGCCCCTGATCTGTCGCACCCCTTCGGCTATTCCGTTCATGCCGTGCAGATAGGCCTCGCCCAGCTGTCCGCCGTGGGTGTTGAACGGCAGTTGTCCGTCCAGCTCCAGGTTGCCGTCGGCGATGAAATCGGCCGCCTCGCCCCGTCCGCAAAAGCCGAACTCCTCCAGTTGCGGCAGCACCAGCGGGGTGAAATGGTCATAGATAATGCCCACGTCAATGTCGGTGTGGCCCAGGCCAGACATCGACCAAAGCTGGTCGGCGCACAGGCCCATCTCGGGTATGCCCACGATGGAGTCGCGATAGTAGCTGCGCATCATATGCTGATCCCGGCTTGCCCCTTGCGCCGCGCCCGCCACCAGAGCCGGCGGCTGCTTCAGGTCGCGGGCACGCTCGGCCGAGGTCACCAAAATGGCCTGGCCGCCGTCGGTCTCCTGGCAGCAGTCCAGCAGGCGCAGCGGGTCGACTATCATGCGGCTGGCCTGGTGGTCTTCCAGCGTGATGGGGCGCTCATAGAAATAGGCGGCTGGGTTGTTGGCGGCGTGGCGGCGGTTGACCACCGAGACCCGGCCGAAGTCTTCGCTGGTGGCGCCATATTCATGCATGTAGCGCGTGGCGAACATGGCCACCCAGGACGCCGGCGAGACCAGACCAAATGGCGTGCTCCAGGAATACGACACCACCTCGGCCTCGGCCCCCGCCGGTCTGTCCTGCACGCCCGAGCCGAAGCGATACCAGGAGCGCTCGTTGAAGGCGCGATAGCACAGCACATTTTTGGCGGTGCCGGAATGGATGGCTTGGGCGGCCAGGGCGATCACCCCGCAGGCCGCGCCGCCGCCGTGATGGACCATGGAGAAATGCGTCAGCTGGTCGATGCCCAGGTTGCGCGCCACTTCGATCTCGGGGTTGTTCTCGGCCGAGAAGACGACCATGCCGTCGACTTCGCTGGGCGGCAGTCCGGCATCCTCGCAGGCGGCCACGCAGCATTCCACGGCCAGCTGCATGGGTGTGCGGCCGGAGTCCTTGGAGAATTCCGTGGCGCCGATGCCGGCGATGGCGGTTTGGTGTGCGAAATTCATCTGGCGCGGGGGAGGGCTTGGCGCGGCTAGCTCCGCCGGGGTTGGTCGGGGAAGCTCAGCACGGCCGAACCGGTTATGTGGGGGCCCAGCGAGTTGATGCCGGCGAACTCCACGGTGACATCTGCCGCGCCGGCATCTGTCCCCGCGCCGTCGTCTGTCCCCGCGCCCGCGCCGCCGTCCGTCTCGTCATCCGTCCCGCCACCCGCGGCACCAACCGAAGCGACCCTGCCCGACATAGTCATGCAGTCATAGGGATGGTTGGGCGCACCCAGCCTGATCTTCAGGTTGCGGAAGATGGCATCGGGGCCGGCCCAGTCGCTCAGATAGCGCGCCGCCAGCCCAGATGAAGACAATATATTCATGAAAATGTCCTTGGAGCCCTTGATGTGCGCCAGGTCGCGGTCGTGGTGCACGTCCTGATAGTCGCGGGTGGCGATGGCGGTCGCCACGATGGCCGTTGGGGTCAGCGGAATGGGGCAAAGCGGCAGCTCGTCGCCGGGCTGGATCTGGCCCGCAAGCAGAGTGTCCTGGCGGCGGGGTTGGCGGGCCGGACGAAACAGCGGCACCGAAAAGCCCTGCGGATCGTGATGAAACCAGACCTGCAGATCCATGCCAACCTTGATCTGTCCATAGCTGCAGTCGGTGATGTTTGACACCAGACGGGTGCCTTCGTCCAGCTCCACCAAACCGACAATGGGAGGTTTGCCGAAGGCGGGCAGCGGCGGGTGGTGGACTTGGCAGTGGCTGTATAGCTTGCCTTTGCCCGAGGCGCAGATCCAGCCCATGTCCATGGAGCCGCAGGCCGGGCAGCGCACGCCGGGCGGATGCTGCAGACGCTGGCAGGACTGGCACTGCTGGATGCGCAGTTCCTTGTTGGCGGCGCCGTCCCAGAAGAATTGGGTGTCTTGATTCATGGATGGACGCGGGCGCTGCGGTGGGGTGGTTGGGGTGGCGTTTGCGGCGTCCGACGCGGCGGCGGACGCGGATTCCCCGCCCGAGCCGTCCCCGCCGGTGCCGTCATTCCCATCTCCGCCCGAGCCGTCCGCCCCGTCTCCGTCTGAGCCGCGGCCCGTGTGGGGCTTGAACTTCAGCACCCGAAATAGCATGGAGCCGACCCGATCTCCCTCGGCGGTGTGGAACTCAGTCTCGGTGGTCACGAAATGGCCGATGCCCAGCGCGGTCTGCTTCTCCTCCGACACATCCACCAGCTGCTGGCGCCCCGTGACCACCTCACCCAGGCGCAGGTATCTGTCGTATGTGTGCTCTGAGTTGGTGGCCACCACGCCGATATAGCCGGCCTCGTCCAGTATTTCCAGGGTGCCGCCATATGACCCGCCACCGTCTCCGTCCTCGGCCCCGCCCCCGGCCCCGTCATCTTTCGGCGCTGGCCTCGCCGGCTTCGGCAGCGGCGGGTTGCCCATTTCCTCGCGCTTGATGCGCAGCCCGGGCATGATCCAGGCGTTCAGCATGGCCGGCGGCGACACAATCTCCCCGCGCGGCCCACCCCGGGCGAAATCCTCGTCCAAGAAATTGGGGTTCTATTCGTCCATGGCTACGCACCAGTTGCGGATCTTGATCGCATTCACCGGGTCGGGCGCCGGCTGCGTGGGCCCGACGATGCCGATGCCGGCTCGGAGCTGTTCCAACAGGTCAGACATAACGGCTATATCTTAGCGCGGGCCGTTGAAGCG
>CAZERQ010000061.1:0-26545 GCA_964514465.1 uncultured Acidimicrobiales bacterium | reverse complement strand
TCCTGAATCTCCAGCGCCTCGCGCTCATAGCCCATGCGCGCCATCAGCTTGGTGTGATAGTTCTGCCCCTTGGCGCCCATCCCGCCGATGTAGAATCCCAGCGAGGCACGGGTCGGCCACAGCCCCTCGCTGATGTCGTCGCACACCCGCACCGACGTGGTCACGCAGACCTCAAAGCCGTCGGTGGCGTGGGCGATGTCGTCGGCATAGACCTGTGGACGAAACGGCGAATAATACAGCGGGAACCAGCCATCGGCGATGTCAACGGTCTGGCGGATGTTGCGGGGCCCTTCGGCGCCGATGAAGATGGGGATCTCCGGGCGCAGCGGATGGGTCATTATCTTGAGCGGCTTGCCCAGGCCCTGGCTGCCCTCGCCCGAATACGGATGCTGGAAGTGCTGTCCGTCAAAACTCAGGTGCGCCTCGCGGCGAAACGCCTGGCGGATGATCTCCACATATTCTTTGGTGCGCGCCAGCGGACGATCAGACGGCTGACCATACCACCCCTCGACCACCTGCGGGCCCGAAACTCCCAGGCCGAGAATCAGCCGGCCGTCAGACAGATGGTCGATAGTCATGGCGTGCATGGCGGTGGTGGTGGGCGGACGGGCCGCCAGCTGCGTTACAGCCGTGCCGAGCCGCACCTTGGAGGTGTGCGCCGCCAAGAACGCCAGGGGCGAAAAGGCGTCTGAGCCCCACGATTCGGCCGTCCAGACGGTGTCATAGCCCAGCTTTTCTGCTTCCCGGGTCAGCTCCACCAGGTTCTGCGGCGGCTTGGCTGTCCAATATCCCCAGTTCAAACCCAACTGCAAAGTCATGGTTTAAGGCTATACTAAATGGTTATGTCAAACAAATGTGATGTCACCGGGCGCCAGCCGGCCTTCGGCAACAACGTCTCCCACTCCCACCGCAAGACCCGCCGGCGCTGGAACCCGAATGTCCACAAGCACCGCTTCTGGCTGCCCAGCGAAAAGCGTTGGATCACTTTGAAGGTGAGCGCCAAGGGGCTCAAGACCATCAACAAGCACGGCATCGAAAAGGTGGTGGCACGCATTCGTCAGCAGGGCAAGAAAGTCTGACGGCACGCCCACCCCGAAACCGATTTCAAAGGAGCCATAACCATGCCAGCAGGAAGCGACAAACGACCTATCATCAAGCTGGTCTCCACCGCCGGGACCGGCTACACCTATGTCACCACCAAAAACCGCATCAATGATCGCGAGCGGATCGAGCTGAAGAAATACGACCCCAAGGTCCGCAAGCACGTGGTCTTCAAGGAAGAGAAGTAGACGAGGCGGGGGCGGGACGAGTGGACGGGGGCGCGGCGGTTTGGCGCGGCTCAGCCCCAGCGCGGCTCAGCTCCGCAGGTCGAACACCACCTTGATGAGCCCCAGCTCGCCGGCGCTTTGGGCGTGACGGATAGCCTGGCGCCAGTCCTGCAACTTGTAGCTGGCTGAGACCAACCGCTCCAGGCGCAACTCCTTGATCAGGTCAAAGGCCAGATTGAAGGTGTGCGTGGTGGAGTTGTCGGGCAGAGTTTCGGTGCCGTAGGTGTAGGCGCCCACCAACTCGACCTCTCGGTGCCACAGCGGCGCCAGATCCAGCTTGACCGACCCGGGCATCCCGCTCAGCACAATGCGGCCACGTGGTCGGGTGACCGCGATGGCATCGGTCAGCGAGCCGCCGCTGCCCACCGCGTCAATGGTGATGTCGGCGCCGCCCGCCAATATGTCGCCCGCCATGGCGCAGCCGGTGATCCGCCTGACCGCCCGGCGCAGCTCGGCTGGCTCTGCTGTTACGTCGGCGCCCAACTCCTGCGCCCACTTTCTTTGCGTGGAATATTTGGCGACGGCCACGATGGTGGCATCGGGCAGGGTCTTGCGCAGATACGCCAGCGCGCACAAGCCGATGGTGCCCGCTCCGATCACCACCGCGAGCTCGGGTGAGGCGGCCGCGGTTTCGGTCGCGCCAGCGGTTCCGGTCGCGCCAGCCTGCCGCGCCACGCCGCCGACAGCTTTGAGCGCTGTATGTATTCCGCTGGCGCACGGTTCCACCAGCACCGCCGCCTCGTCTGAAAAATCCTCTGGCACAGGATGGATCTGCGACTCGTGCACCACCAACTCCTCGGCCCAGCCCCCGCCTGTGCTGGCGCAGTTGCCCGTCTGGATGCCGGGTTTCAGTTGGCCCGCGCCGCCCGCGTCACCCGAGCCGTCCGAGACGTTGTGGCTGAAGTCCGTCCCGTCCCCTGGCGCGGCCCCGGCATGCGGCGGAGCCACTCCCCTGGCTGCATGGCCCAGCACCGCGTCGATGACCACCCTTTTGCCGTCTTGGCCGTTTTCACCGTCTGAGCCCCCAGCCAGATCCCCCACGATTTCATGTCCCATCACGAACGGGAACGACACCAGCGGCTCAAAATATCGTGAGGTCTCACACGCAATGGTCGACAGGTCGCTGCCGCAGATTCCTGACAGGCGCGGCGACAGCCGATGCCAGTTCGACTCGCTGGGCAACTCTGGTGGATCGCAGAATGCCAAACTCAAGGGGCCGACCTCGGTCGCCATGTCGGACGACAGCCAGCCCACCGCCCGGGCCGTGGCATAACGCAACTCGCTGCGCTCAAACCTAAGCGCTTTTATTTTGGCCATGTGTTTATAGGCTAGCTAGTTCTGGCACAATATATATAGGAATACACATTGCCAACCCACAACCACAACCCCACAACCCCGCACCATGACCTTGACCACCGCACAGATGCGCGAACAGCTTGACTCGGCACTGCTGGCCGAAGACCCGACCCAGCCGCTTTGGGATCTGGTCAACAGCGGGCTGGCCGACGAGATCGTGCCGGAGCTGCCCAAGCTGCACCTGGAGCAAGACCCGGTGCATCGCCACAAGGACGTCCTGGCGCACACCATCGCGGTGGTCGCCAAGACCCGACCGCAGCTGACCCTGCGCATGGGCGCGCTGTTCCACGACATCGGCAAGCCAGCCACCCGCTCCTATGCCACCGGCACGGTTACCTTCTATCACCACGAGGCCGTGGGCGCCAAGATCACCAAGCAGCGGCTCAGGGCACTGGAATATCCCAAGGATCTGGTGCGTGATGTGTCGCAGTTGGTGCGTCTGTCCGGGCGCTTCAAGGGCTATGCCGGCGGCTGGACCGACTCGGCTGTGCGGCGCTATGTGCGCGATGCGGGGCATCTGTTCGGGTTGCTGAACGAGTTGGTGCGAAGCGACTGCACCACGCAGAACCCCCGGACTTTCGCGCATCTGCAGACGCTGGTGGATGACCTGGAGCTGCGGGTGGCCGAGCTTGCCAAGGCCGACCGGGCTGCCGCCGAGCGGCCTCTGCTGGACGGTAACGCGGTGATGAACCGGCTGGGTCTTGAGCCCGGGCCCGAAGTGGGCGAGGCGATGCGGTTTTTGCTGGAGCTGAAGCGGGCCGAACCGGATTTGACGGCCGAGCAGACCGCCCAGCGGTTGGACGAGTGGTGGGCTGAGCGCTAGCCGCCCGCGCTAGCTACCAGAGCTGGTCGGTGTAGGTGTCGGTGCCGACCACCGTGCGATAAAACGGCGACGCGAACAGCACCTTGGCCTTGCCCGAGCCTTCCACCCGCTCGCCATAGGCCCGGAACCTGTCCCACAAACCCTCGGGCTGGTCCTCCAAAAAGAACATCTGAAGCACCCGCTCGTCGCCACCCGTGGGGCTGCCCAGATCCATGGGCGAACCTCCCGAGGCGTCGCTGCGGTCGATGGGAGTCCAATGCACCGACGAGGCAATGGCCGAGTTCTCCATCAGATCCGGCACCGCCTCATCGGTCAGAAAGCCGCGCAGATCCTCGGCACTGGTTCCCTCGCTGCGCTCCAGCACCACCACCCCGAGTCCCGGATAGTGGTGATCCAGCGCCAGCTCAATGGGCACCGGGTCGGCATCGCGATAGATCGCCCAGGGCTGCTCATACAGTGCCGTGTGGCGGTGGGTGCGCTCGTGGAAGCCGCGGTCGTTGGCATACAGATCCTGAACCTGCGCCAGCGCCCAGTCGAAATGCTCCTCGTAGTGCCCGTCCAGAATCCAATAGATGGCCAGATATGAGCCGGCGTCAACGGGCACGGCCACCGGACTCTCGTCCGGAAAGCGCAGAGCCTTGAGTTGGCGCGGGGCCACCCAGCGGCTGCCGGCGAACAGCCACGGGCCGATCATGCAGCCGGCATAGAAATGGTCGCGCTCATACCAGCGGTTGTAGGCGACCTCGTGGCCGGGTTTGGGGTCTACCATGGTGAACAGCATGCTGCCCAGATGAATGGGATGGTCGTTCATGTTTTGCTCCTTGTGTGGATTGTGCAAAAGACTTTAGCACAGTCGCCGCCCGCGCGCACAGAAGTCCGCTAGCGCAACCGCGGATCCACCCGCTTGCCCGACGAGAACACCGCCTGACCTTCTTCCATGGCTTCCTTGGAGTTGCCGCAGCCCACCAGCGCCGGGGCCATGGCGAGCGCCTGCAGACGGCTGGCTTCGTGTCCGAACCAGATGGCGCGCAACGTGGTCTGCACCGCCAGGGCGGGTTGGGAGGCGATGGTCTCGGCCAGCCAGCGCGCCGCGTCGGCCAACTCCTCTTTGGGCAACACATCGCTCACGAAGCCAATCTCGCGGGCCCGCTCGGCCGTCAGGCGTTCGTAGTTGCCCAGCAGGCTCAGCCGCATCACCTCCCCGAACGGCATTTTTTGGAGCATCTGGATGGGCTCGAACACCGCGCTCATGCCATAGGTGACGTGCGGGTCAAAGAAGGTGGCGTGGTCTGCGGCGATGATTATGTCGACCTCGCTCAAAAGATAGAACGCCCCGCCGCAGGCCATGCCGTTGACCGCCGCGATGACCGGCTTCCACAGGTCGCACTGCTTGGGCCCCAGGTCGTGGCCGGGGTCGTCGAACATATAGGGGTTGGAGGTGTTGAACATATGCTGGGCGTCATCTCCCAGGTTGGCCATGGCTTCCTGTCGATCGATGCCGGTGCAGAACGCCTGGTCGCCGGCGGCCGTCAGCACCGCCACCCGGATCTCGTCGGCCGTCCGCAGATGGCGCCAGATGCCGCGCAGCTCGTCCTGCATTTTCTGGTTGAAGGCGTTGTGGACTTCGGGGCGGTTCAGCGTGATCCAGGCCACACCGGCTTCCTCCTCATAAGTTATGGTTTCGAAATCTGTTTGCATGTTTACCTGCCTTTCTCTCGATAAAATATTACTCAAAAAATTCTGGGTATGCAACTGGCATACCTTCAGCTAGCGCTTTTTGTTTACGCTTTATTGATTCTGCCCAAGTCCCCAGCAAAAATTCCCTCGCTTCTGACCAGGTTCTGGAGACTGGCACTCTGCAGTCCCTCCATTTTGCCTGAAATGGCATGTTGCTTGGATTTGGATTTAGAGTTGCAATTGTCTTTAGGCTCACCACAAAAATATCATCAAGATTATTTTTGTTCACAATCAGGTAATAGAAGTCTCTGTTCTCGTCTACATTCTCATTTTCTCTCATTAATTTAAAAATCTTGCTTTCTTGGGATGAAACACTGTTTGTATCTGGATCTTGACCTGTGAGAAAGTAATATACGTGCTTTTTTGCATTTGTGTTGTCAGCAGTCCTAGTCGTGCTAATCTTGATGTCACAGAAGCAGTCATCAATTTTCACATCTGCCCAAGACGTATTATTTTTCCCCACTATATTCAAATCAGTCACCTTGCAAATATGTGAGTTTTGGATTTGACGAATAATGTATGACTCAGCTTCTGCCGATGAAGCTCGCGCTCCAGTTGAAGTAACCGGAAGCGTCAAATTTTGCCCCTGCAGATAATCTGTTACATCGGAAAGAACTTTGGGAATCACAACTTCTCCTTTTCTGTCAAGTGCTTAAATCTCAAAATTCCACTGGAGCATTCGCCAAACTTCTTTGCGAAAATAAGTGCCTGCCGTCGCATACAAAGCCAAGTTCATCCCAGTTGATCGCATTAAGTTTTTCAGCAGCATCCCAGGCATCCATTTCCTTTGGGAAAAGCGCAAGAATTGATGCATCGTAAGCCTCAACTTCGCTGGCAAAAAATGGCTCAGCAACTCTTGTTCTGGAGTTGACATACACTCTGGGGCCTGATTTTTGATAGAATTTTCTTCCCCACTCCCACCAATTCGTCTCGTCAAATTTTCTAATCTTCCTATTCAACAATACTTCCTTATGTCTATAGAGCGACTTATCTTTGGTGTCGTATATCATTCGGCGAAGTTTTCCTGTTGAAAGAGTGCTGGAGCAAACAAAGTCCATATTGCCTCTTTCCTTATTCGAAAATATCGCGTCTGCCCCGCTGGCTGCTCCAACTCTCACATCAAAATAGTCGCTGAGACGAGCAGTGGCTTCCCTGCCAAACCAAATCTGGCCATTACTAAACATGAAGTTTTTGCCTGTTTCCATTTTTCTATCTTTTCTGCCTTTCTCCCACCTCCAAATGGCGCAATTGGGGGAATAGCCGTCAAAAATCTTTTTGTCACCTAATTCGATATAGTGTGTCATTGATCCACAATCAAACAGCCTTTGATTAATTTTACTAGCAGACGTGGACTTCAAAAAATCACGAGGTGTAATGAATATGAGTTCACCGCCAGGGTTCAGATGGTCAATGCATTTGTGGATAAAAAACAAATACAAATTCGTCCGAGCATCCAGCATGTAACTTTGGAGTTTGAATTTTGTCTCCCAAACAATGTCTTGAAATTTGACATAGGGAGGGTTGCCGATAATTGTGTCGAACTTGTTCGCAATTGGATAGTCAAAGAAATCACAGACGATTGTTCCTGCGGTCTGAAACCTGTCATCCATCTCAATTCCGACAGCACCGGGCCCAAGCCGCCGCATGAACGCTCCATCGCCCGCGGAGGGCTCCAGAACCGTTCCCTGATTTTTCCTCAGTGCCAGCATCTGCTCAACAACCCAATCGGGCGTGAAAACCTGGCCCATTTGGGCCACATCATGCTGGATCACGTCGTGCCCATGCGCATTGGCGTCGTGCCCGTTTGCGATGGCGATGCCCTTACCTTTTTCCATATGAAGCACTTTAGCTGGGGGGTCTGACATTTTCGGCATTAAATAGAAAAAAGCGCCAAGCGAGGCAATTCCGTCCGCCGCAGCAGCCCGCCCGCCGCAGCAGCCCTTCCCCCACAACAGCACCCAGAAATTACTGGAAACTCACCAGCAGCGGAATGGGGCGCACCCGCAAAACCTCATCGGGGCGCAACGGGCCGGGGGAATTTTTGCTGCGTCTGTAGTCCTCGTCATAGAAATTCTTCCAGCCCCACCACCAGCCATTGCCCTGGGTGCCGGCGGTGAGCTGGGCGTAGGTGTCATATTTGGTGGCGGTCAGACCTTGTCCGTCCATGTGGATCATCACCGCAAGCTCGTTTGGCGTTTTGATGTCGTCCCGGTTGGTTATCATCGCAAAGCTGAACTGATGCACCATCATCAGTTTTTGCGGCAGGTGATTTTCGCGCACCAGATCGGCCAGCCAGTCAATCACCTGGTTAATCTCCGAGCTGTCCACAGTGCCGACCTGTCGCAAATGGCGCTGGTTGGGTTTCAGGCGCCACTCCGGATCCAACGCCAGACCGACGTGCGGCAGCTTCAGCAACTCTTCGTATTCCTTGGCTTGGGTCAAAAAATCAACCCGCCCCGGCTGGAGATCCAAGATGACATACATATCCTCCTCGGCCGCCAACTCCACCCAGGGCCGCAACTCCTCTGCGGGAGTGCGCAGGGAATAGCTGTTGTCGTCGCCGGGCGCGCTGGACGCCAGCGTGGTGATGATCTCAAAGGCGGTGATGACGGGCAAGCCGTCGGCGTCATAGCCCTGGGCGATCTGACGGGCGCGCTCCACGCCAGCTTCGGGGGACTGCTCGCCCAGCACACCCAAAGATGCCGTGTTGATGTGACCATACATCGCCACGATGCGCCGGTCGGGGAACAGCAGATAGCCGCCACCCGGGAGTTGCTCGGAGTTGGCGATGACCTCAAGCTGCCAGTCGGCATCGGCGGGCATGGGGCCGATCAGATGCCAGGCGCGCTGGGGGGTTTGTGCGGTGACGGCAGTCTGAGTTGCCGACAGGTTTTCGGTCGGACGCAATATGTCCAGGCTGGCAGACGGGGTGGCTCGCAGGTCATCGGGGTCGACATAGAGCAGGTCGCCGCCGATTGCCGCCAGCGCGGGCTGCGCCAAAATGGCGATGGTCGGCTGGTCGGACGCCACCAGCCAGATGGGTGAGGGAATGGGGGCAGAGTTGGACGCGGGACTGGACGCGGCGCTGCCGAATGTGTCGGCCAGCTGCCCCTCGGGATCCAGCACCGCCGGGTCAGACAGGGGATCCAGCGTGATGACCGTGTTCTGGTCGGATGAAGCTGCCAGAGTGGTGGTGCTCAACAGGGCGTTGGAGACGATGGCCTGGCGCAACTTGACCGGTGTGGCTCGACCCACCCGTCGGGGCAGCACAACACGACCGTCCGCCCAGCTCTCGGTGGGTTCTTCGCAGGTGGGGGCGGAGCTGTCCTCGGCTTCCCCCGAGTTCGCACTCCCCGACTCGGCACCCCCCGAGTTAGCGCTTTCCCGAACCAAGTAACAATCTATTGCGCTGGCGACATATGCATCGCCCAGTGCCTCAATCAATGTCACATCCGGACGTTCGACTCCGTCCTGCAGGTATATGTCAAGCAGCGACTGGGCTGTCTCGGCCGAACCGATCACAGTTGCCGAAGCGGGAGCCAGACGCACAAACTCGGCCAGCACTTCGGGCGCAATGGGGTCGGCAGGCGCGGCGGGGTCGGCAGGCACGGCAGGCACGGCAGGGTCGGCGGACGCGGCGGGGTCGACAGGCGCGGGCGAAGCAGGGCCGGGCACAGCGGGATCAGCCGGCACGGGCGCGGGCGCATTCACCAACAGCGGCCCTCCCTTGACCGCCGCCAGATGAGCCGCCAACGCCAACTGGTTCAGCTCCGCCACCTCAGCCACCACCAGATGTTCGGCGCACTCCACGAACACCTCCCTGGAAAACGCCAGCGACACAGCCATGGCATCGGCCGGGCCCAAGGTGTAATAGTCGCCCCCCAGAATGTCCGAGTTCAGCATCGGCGACAGCGACAAGTCAGACGCAATCCGCTGTCCATTCCCGAAGGTCGCAGTCGGGCAAGACCTGCCGGGTTCGGCGGCTTCCTCGGGCGGCGCCACAGCCGGTTCGGGGTTTGCGTCAGCCGGGCCTGAAGCCAGACCCGAAGGCCGATGCGCCTCACCAATGAACAACAGCGCCATCAGAAACAGACCCAGGGCAAAATAGTGCGCGTGCTTAGGAAAAGTCAAAATGCTGTGTTGCTGTCTGAACCCTCATTGGCTAGACGATTGTGTTGGGGAACGGATTTGGCAAGGGCGTGCGCCTCACATATATTATAGTATTTGAAGTTGATTTTCTCCGAAATCCGCCGCCGTAATCCGTTTTACAAACCATGAGCTGCCCCACTTTGCCCCCCGCTTTGTCCGAGCCCCAAGATTTCACCTTGACGACCGCTGACGGTGTGCGGCTGGCGGTTTCCAGATGGCGGCCGCAGGGGCAGAGCGGACCGGGCGGGCCGGGCGACAAGCGCGAGCCGGACAGCCAGCGCGAACCGGACAGCCAGCGCGAACCGGGCAACCCCCGCGAGACGGTTGCCAAAGTTGTGCTGGCCCACGGCTTCACCGCCACCCGACAGACCGAGGCCATCCAGCATCTGGCGGCGGCGCTGGTCGCGGCGGGAGTGGATTTGACCATACACGACGCCCGAGGCCACGGACAGTCAGACGGTGCCACTACGCTCGGCAACGCTGAACAGCAGGACGTGGCCGCGGTGGTCGCGCACGTGGCGCAGGGCGACCCGGGTGCAGACGCGGCCAACCCACCCCTGCTCCTGTTCGGCATCTCCATGGGCGCCATCGCCTCGGCCAATTATCTGGCCAGCACCCCCGACAGCCCGGTGGACGCCCTGGTGCTCATCAGCAGCCCGGCCTATTGGCGGGCCCGCCCCGGAAAGTCTGCCGTCATCATGACCTTCCTCACCCGCACTCCCCTGGGCCGCTGGTTCGCCCGGCGCCGCATGGACGTCCATATCGCCCGCAAGATAAAGTTGCCGGAAGCCCCCGCCCGCGCCATCTCCAAGATCAACCTGCCCATCGGCGTCATCGGCGGCAAGGAGGATCTGCTGTTGGGCACCAAGGCGGCGCAGCGCATCTTCGACATGGCCAACGAACCCAAGAAGCTGGCGCTCATCGCCGGCGCCGGACACTCGGTCGGCGAAGAGGCCATCTCGGCCTGTGTGGATATGTTGGATTGGCTGGTGGCGCAGGTTGGACAGGCCGAGCAAACTAGACCGCGCGACTAGGCCAGACAATCCGGCGGCACATCCCCCACTTCCGCAATCAGCCGCTTCAGCTCATCCAACAACTCCCGTGTGAGCGCCTCCTGCCCGGGCCGTCCGAACAGATTGTCCACCTCGAACGGATCGGCATCCAGGTCATACAGCTCCCACTCCACCGGATCGCTCGGCCCGTGCGCGCCCGGCTGCCCCAGCGGCTCGCCATAAAAACAAATCAGCTTGTGCCGTCTGGTTCTGACACCCAGATGCGCCCTGACCTCGTGATCCCGGTCGCGGTGCATCCAATAGCGGTAATACATCGACTGCGGCCAGTCGCCGGGCGCGCCGCCATCAAACAGCGCCAGCAGACTGCGGCCCTGCCATTCGCCGGGCACCTCCACCCCCGTGGCCTCACAAAAGGTCGGCGCGAAATCCACGTTCACCACCATGTCCTGGCTGACCGAGCCGGGCCTGATCCGCTCCGGCCAGCGCACCAACAACGGCATGTTCAGCGACTCCTCATACATGAACCGCTTGTCGAACCAGCCGTGCTCGCCCAAGAAGAATCCCTGGTCTGAGGTATAGACCACGATGGTGTCGCGCTCGCGCCCCAGCTCGCCCAGCGCGTCCAGCAGCCGTCCAACGTTGTCGTCCACCGATGCCACCACCCGCAGATAGTCCTTGATGTATCGCTGGTAGCGCCACGATATTTCCTCTGTGTGCGACAGACCGGGCGGCGCCGGCGCCTTCAGGTCGGCTTCGGTCAGATCCATCATTTGGCAGCGGGCGGCTGCGGCGGCGGCCGAGCGGGTGGCGTAGTCGTCCCAGAAAGTCTGGGGCTCGGGGATGTCGCGGTCGTCATACATGTCGGCATGCGCGGCGTCAGGTTCCCAGGGGCGGTGCGGCGCCTTGTGGTGGCACAGCAGGGCGAAGGGCTGAGTCTGATCCAGCCCGGCCAGCCAGTCGATGGACAGGTCGGTGATGATGTCGGTCACATAGCCGCGGTGCTGCGTGGTGCCGTGGGGGGTGAAGAACTGCGGATTGTGATAGTCGCCCTGGCCGGGCAACACCTGCCAGTCGTCAAAACCTGTCGGGCGGTGGGCCGGCTCGTCGCCCAGATGCCACTTGCCGAAGATGGCCGTGCGATAGCCGTGGGCCTGCAACAGCTTGGGGAAGGTCGGCAACGCGGCGTCCAGCGGGGTGTCCAGGGTGGTTACTTGGTTGACGTGGTTGTAGGTGCCGCACAGGATGGCCGCCCGGCTGGGAGTGCAGATGGAGTTGGTGCAATAGCAGTGGTCAAAGCGCATGCCTTCTGCGGCCAGGCGGTCGATGTTGGGGGTCTGGTTGATGCGGCTACCGTAGGCGCCGATGGCGTGGGCGGCGTGGTCATCGGACATGATGAACAGCAGGTTCGGCCGCGGGGGCGGCGGGGCGGACGCGGCGGCGGACATGGCTCAGAGATCCTCGATGTGCTGGGCTTCCAAACCCCAGCTTTGACCTCCGCTCCAGTGCTCGCGCTTCCAGATGGGCACCGTCTGCTTGAGCGTGTCGATGCAGAACTTGGCCGCTTCAAATGCTTGCTGTCGGTGCGGGGACGAAGCCACCACGATGACTGCCGTGTCGCCGACCGCCAGCGTTCCGGTGCGGTGCAACAGCGCCAACCTCACCACTTCGGGCCAGCTCTGGCGGGCTCGTTGGGCCACCTTTTCCAGGCGCGGCACGACCTGTTCCACATAGGCTTCGTATTCCAGCTGGGTCACATCGGGGCGCCCCTCGGCGTGGTCGCGGGCGTTGCCGAAGAACGCCACCACCGCCCCGCACTCAGGCAGGCTGGCCCAGCTGATGGCTTCCTGGGTCGGCAGGGTTTGCTCGAACAGCCCCAGCCAGAGGTGCTCGGTGCGCAACTGATCATCAGCCATCAGTCGTCGTCATCATCGTCGTCGTCATCATCATCGTCATCGTCGTCGTCCCAGTCCAGGTCCATCCCTTCGCCGCGCTCGCCGCGCTCCCCGTCGCTGCCTCCGCCGCGGTTCTCATAGATCTGGCGCAGCAGCCAGAAGCGGAAGAACCTGGCCAGCGAATAGCGCAGATACATGACCGCCCCGACAATCGTGACCGCCAGGCCCAGCAGCGCCAGGATGACCAGCTCGCGCTGATCCAGGGAATTGCCGGTGTTGGTGGAGGCAAAGTAGCCGATGACCGCCAGCGCCACCCCGACCAGCATCAGCACCACTGCCAGTGTCTGCAGTATCTGCTCGGTGCCGACCTTGCCGGTCTTGCGGCGCATCTGAAAGATTGCCGACCTGAACTCTTCAGCTCGATTTTGTTGTGCCATTGTTTTGCTCCTTGTTGGTTTGTTGTTTTGACTTTGTTGGTTGCTGACCGACGCGGCCGTTGACCGACCGGCGCTATTGCTCCCCGCCCAGATAGGCGGCCTCCAGCTCGTGCTCCAAGTCGGCCGGGTCGCCCACCCTGGAGATCTGACCGCTGACCATGATGGCAGCCTGGTTGGCCACACCCAGCACCGTGCGGGCGAACTGCTCCACCACCAAAATTGTGACGCCCAGCTTGGCCACCTCGCCCACCACCTGATACAAATCCTGCACGATGATCGGCGCCAGCCCCATGGACAGCTCATCCAGCAGCAACAGCGCGGGGTCGGTGGTCAGCGCCCGGGACATGGCCAGCATCTGCTGCTCGCCGCCCGAAAGCGTGCCCGCCAGCTGACGGCGCCGCTCGCCCAGCCGCGGGAATTGCTCATAGGCGACCGCCTCGATTTGCGCCAGCGGCTTGCCGGTGTTGGTCATCATGGCCAGGTTGTCCCTGACCGACAGGTTGGGGAAGATGCCCTTGCCTTCGGGTATGAGACAGACGCCACGGCGCGCCAGCTCGTCGGCCGATGCCGTCCGATCCAGACGGTGGACTGGTATGCCGGCGATGCGCACCTCCCCGGCGGTGACCGGCAGCAGTCCGGCGCAGACCTTGAGCATGGTGGACTTGCCGGCGCCGTTGGGGCCCAGCAGGGCGAACACCGAACCTTCGCCGATGGACAGGGTGGCTCCGTGGATGACCTCGATGGATCCGTAGGCGGCGCGCACGTGGTCGAACTCCAGCATGGGAGGGGCCTGGGTCGCGGCGGGCGCGGGCGCGGCGGTCGCGGCGGGGACGGACGGCGGCGCGGCGGGGACGGACGGAGGCGCGGCAGCGGTCATATCACCTCGTGCGTGCCCAGATAGGCGTCCAGCACTTCCGGCATGGCCTGCACTTCCTGCGGGGTGCCCCGGCCGATGATGCTGCCGAAATCCATCACGTGCACCACATCGCACACGTTCATCACCAGCGCCATATCGTGCTCCACCAGGAACACGGTGGCGCCTTCGTCCTTCAGCCGCAGCAGCAGCCGTCCGAACTGGCTGGTCTCCTCCTCGGTCTGCCCCGAGGCCGGCTCGTCCAGCAGCAGCACCCGTGGATTGTTCATCAGGGCGCGCCCCATCTCCACCACCCGAGCCAGCCCGGTGGGTATCTCGGTGACTTCGCTGTCGGCCACCTCCACCAGATCAATCAGCTCCAGGATCCGGTCGGTCTCGCGCTGGACGTGGAAATAGCCGCCCTTCATGCGCCTGGAGATTTCGCCGGCGACTTGTATGTTCTCGCGCACGGTCAAAGAAGTAAACAACTCCAGCCGCTGGAAAGTGCGCGACAAGCCCAGGTGCGCCCGCCGGTTGGGTGACAGCTTGGAAATGTTGCGGCCGTCCAGATGGACGCTGCCGGACGAGGGCGACAGCAGGCCGCTGACCACGTTGAACAAGGTGGTCTTGCCGGCGCCGTTGGGTCCGATCAGACCGGTCAGGCTGTTCTGGCTGACAGGCAGCGACACGTCATCGACCGCCCGGTTGCCGCCGAAGTTGACGGTCACGCCGCGGATGTCCAGCAGGAGGTCGGCGGAGTTCAGGGCGCGGTCGGTCATGGCGCGCCGCCTTCGCTGTCGCTGACCTCCACCGGCAGCTGCAGCGCCACATCGGCCGCCTTGACGTCATCTGTGGTTATGGCACGGTCAATGCCCACCAGCTCAAGCGGCAGCTCTCGGCGGCGACGCTCCAGTGCCACGGCATCCACATAGAGCTCGGGGCGGATCAGCTGAGCGATGGCCGGCAGCATCAGCGCCACTCCCAGCGAAATCAAGATGAACGTCCAGGTGCCGATGCCGCCGGTTATGCGCCACAGATAAAACAGCCCCTGGAACACCACCCAGCCCCCCAGAACAGGCAAGCCCCGGCGCTTGACCAGCGGGCGATAGTTGTCGAACATGTCGTTCAAAAAACCGGCCGGAGCCGAAGCCAGCGAGAGGGCAGCAAACGCCGGGCCAACGAAGATGAAGAAGTCCTTGACAATATCGGTGAACAGCCATTCAAAAGCAGAATAATCCACCGACAGCTTCAAGAACACATCGCCCAGCATCACGAAGAACACGCCATACAAAATCCCGCCGGCGAACGCCCCGGAGACATAGCCCACTCCGGCCACCACCGTCAACAGCACCAACGGCAGGCTGGCCGTGATGATCCAGGTGTTCTCATCGACCGCGCCCAGCTGGGCGGCATACAGCGCCCCGCCCACACCGGCAATGGCCGACGACAAAGCGAACACCGACAGTTTCATGCGCACCAGGCTCATCCCCAGCGTGGCGCTGGCGGCCGGGCTGTCTTTCATGGCAACCAGGCGCCGGCCATAGGTGCTGCGCCGCAAAGCCACCAACCCCAGGCCGATCACAGCAAACACAACCGCCAAGAGCACCATATAGTTGGAGTCGCTGGCCCTGAAATCCACCCCGAACCAGTTGGGGCGCGGCACGAACAGGCCACCCCCGGTGAACAGGTTGATCTCGAAATCCTCGCCGTCGCCATACCACGGCAGGTTGAAATGCAAGGTTCGGCGCTGCTTGAAGATCATGTTGGTCACCATGATGGCAAAGCCGAAGGTCACCAGCCCCTGATAGAGCCCGCGCAGCCGCAGGGCGGGCAAGGCGATCACCGCCCCCACCAGACCGCACACCGCGGCCGCCAGCAGCAGTCCCCAAACCGACAGGCTCTCGTTGATGTGCCCGCGGGTGATGCTGACCTCAAACTGATAGGCCACCATCGCGCCGATGCCGGCGAAGGTCAGCGGGGCCAGGTTCAGCTCGCCGGCATAGCCGGTCAGCAGCACCAGCGACAAGGCGATGATGCCGAAGGCCAAGCCGTTGGCCAGCAGCGTCTCGGGTTTCTTTTCGGCAATCGGAACCACGGCCGCGAACACCAGCACCAAAGCCCCGGCCCACAGCGCGGCCTTGGGCAGGCTGGGCACGCTGAACCGCTCCTTGAAGCGCGCCACGATGGCGCCGCGCAAACGCTCATGGGGCAACAGGATCAAAACAATCACCAGCAGCACCACCGGAATGCTGATCCTAAAGCCGCTCAGCCAAGTCCATTTCTGCCCGGTGTCAGACAGCCAGTTCCAATAGCTGATGCTCAGCCCCACCACGATGGCTCCCACAAACGTCAAGGTGAGGCTGCGCAGCCGGCCGAAGATGGCGGCGGCATAGGCGTCCACCACCAGCAGGGTCAGCGCCAGGTTGTTGATGGCGCCGCCTTGCAGCGAGGCAATCAGCACGCCAGCCAGACCCGCCAGGGCTGCGCCGATCATCCAGCTGACCGATGACGCCAGCACCGGCCGGGCGCCGTTCAGCTGGGTCAGGTCCGGGTTGTCCACCACGGCGCGCATGGTCACGCCGATGCGCAGCTTATACAGCATCACATAGAGCCCCGCAGCCAGCACCGCGGCCACCATCAAGACGATGATGTGAGTCCAGCTGATGAAGGTATCTCCGATGGCAACCTTTTTTTGCGGCCCGAAGAAGCGGGGCAGAGTTTCGGGCTCAAGCCCGCCCCAGATCCAGCTGGCCCCGCCCGTCAGCAGCAACAGCAAGGCGATGGGCACCACCAGTTTGGTGATTTCCATGGTGTTTTGCAGCCCCCGCATGATGAACCGCTCCAGCACCAATCCAAATGCCGGGCAGAACACGAAGATGACCAGAAAGATGGCCAGCGGCGCCGGCAAGTGCCAGTCCCAGCGGAACTGCCAATATAGGAACGCCGCGAACATGCCCACCGCGCCGTGGGCGAAATTGAATATGCCTGACGTGGCATAGGTCACCACCAGGCCCGATGCGGCGATGGCATAGATGGCGCCGATGGCCACGCCGATGATGGTGAAGGACAAAAACTCATCCATGGCGATCATCATCCATGGCAACCAGACAGCCGCGAACTGTGGAGCCGAGGCAGACCCCGACCCCACAGTCGCAAAGCAATCACAGGCTGGCTAGCCCATTTCATACCGGACTGGCTAGCCCGTTTGGTCTCGGCTCCTAGCCGGACGTGAATTTGGTGGATTTGCGGTTTTCGCCCAGCTGGGCAGCCTCCACCGCGGGGGTGCTGACTGTCTGGCGCCAGGCCGGATCGCAGTCAAAGGTGCCGGGTTCGGACGGGGCTGCCCGGCGATATTCGGTGCCCACCAGCTCCATCAGCAAGCCGCAAATCGGAGCTTCGTTGCCTGCCGGGAAAGCCGGCACGTGCAGGCCGTGGCCGGTCCATTCTGAGATGTTGGCGATCTCGTCCAGCACGCAGTCGCGGGTCAGGTTCGATCCGCAGGCCTGCGCGGCCGTGGCCCACAGCAAGAAGTTAGACACCGCCTGCATGCCCAGCAAGGTGACTTCGTCGTTGCCGGCTTCGGTCAAGACGTTGATGAAGTCGGCCGTGGCTGGGTTCTGGTCGGCCTCCTCAAAGGGAATGAACACCATGCGCATGAAGGTGTTGTCCAGCGCCCCGCTCTCATTGGCCGCGGCGCAGTTGCTGTCATAGAAGTTGGCGTCGGCCAGCCAGATGGCGTCGAATTCCTGCAGGTCGGCGGTCTCGCGCACGAACTGGTAGAAGAACGGACACGAGCCGGTGAAATAGACCACCTCAACGCCGTCGTCCTTTAGCCCATTGATGAAGGGCGTCCAGTCAGCTTCGCCGTTGATGTCATATTCCAAGCTGGTAGAAAACTCAAAACCGAACTCGCCATAGGACGCACGCACCTTCTCCCACGTCTCCTGCGTGGCCGAGAAGTTGCCATACATGCCGCCAGATTTGGTGATGTCATAGCCGCGCTCATCGGCGATTGCCGCAGCGTGGGCGGCGATGCTCATTGGGTTCTGATCGGCCGGGTTCGGCACCGCGTTGACCTGGAACGGGCCGTGCGCGAAATCGGCGCTGACCGTCCAGGCGGGAACGGCTCCCAGGCCGCAACCCACTCGGGCCGGCTCGGCCAACTGATCCAAACTGAAGCCGCTGCCGACCAGCATGAACACCTGCTCGCAGGCCTCTTGCATGACAGTTCCGGCCTGCACAATGGCCGCGTCATATTCAATGGCTTTGACCTGTCGGCCGTTGATGCCACCCAGGGCGTTGCACGCATCGATGAAGTTCAGCACCGCCTTGGTCTGATGCTGGTTCAAACCAGGTGAAGACGCAAAACCACGGTCGTCGCCCACGCCGATGGTGATCTCGTCATCGGTCACTCCCTGATGGGTCTCACCCGAAGCGTCGCCCGGACCGCAAGGCCAAGGCCCGTCACCGAACATGGGGAGCTCGGGTTCGGGCGCGGCCGCAGCCGTGGTGGCCGGCGCGTCGCCGCCTGAGTCATCTGGTGCCGGAGCGGGCGCGGCCGTGCTGGCCGGAGCCGCGGTGGTGGTTGGCGTGGTGTCGTCGTCTGCCGCGTCATCGTCGCGGTCGCTGCCGCAAGCCGATGCAATCAGTGAGCCCACGGCAAGCACCGCGAACAGAAGCAGCCAAGCTCTGTTGGCTTTGGTATTGTGAAGCATTGGTTTTCCTCCTGGTTGGGAAATTTGTTTTGGTTCGGCCGCGCCCGAAGCAGGCGTTGCCGTTGGTTGTCTTTGGCTATCTGCCACAATAGCACAATTAAAATATGTATGTGAGAAAAAAGAAGTCGGCCAAGCAACCCGCCGCCGAACCGCCTGCCACCGGCCGGCCCGTCATCTTGTCCACCGCCCCATTGCGCGGGCCGGGCCTGGACAAGCTGCGACAGCTGGGCGAGGTCATCTTGGATCCGTGGACCGAACAGATCCCCTTTCGGGTGCTGGGGCCTGACGAGCTGGCGCAGCGCATCGACCAAACCGCAGCGCAGATCCTGATTTGCGAGGCCGACTTCTGCTTCGGCGCGGTGCTGGAGCGGCCGCTGTTGGCCATCGCCGCCACCCGGGGCGACCCCACCAATGTCGATCTTGCGGCCGCCACGCAAGCCGGCATCTGCGTGCTGCACACCCCCGCCCGCAATGCCGATGCCGTGGCCGAGCTGGTCGTGGCCGTGCTGTTCGCGCTCAACCGCCGGGTGCTGGTGGCCGACCGGGAGCTGCGCCAGGGCGAGGTCTTCGGCGACACCCTGCCCTACCAGCGCCACCGCGCTCCCCTGCTTCACGGGCAAACCATCGGGCTGGTTGGTCTGGGGGCCATCGGGCAGGCGGTGCTCTGGCGCATGGAGGCTCTGGGTCTGCGGGTGATTGCCAGCGATCCGAATGTGGCCGAGGCCGACTGGGAGCTGGAGGATTTGTTGCGCGAGGCCGACATCGTGTCGATGCATGCCACCGCCGGCCCTGCCACCGCCCAGATGATCAACCGGGAGCGGCTGGCGCTGATGAAGCCCGGCGCGCTGTATATCAACTGCGCCCGCGCCGGCCTGCATGACTTGGACGCGCTGACACAGGCTCTGTCCGGCGGACATCTGGCTGGTGCCGCCCTGGATCATTTCGAGGGCGAGATGCTGGCTGAGGGACATCCGCTGGCGAGCATGGACAACGTCATCTTGACCCCCCACATCGGCGGCGCCAGCGAGGACACCGAGGAGCGACACACCCAGATGGTGGCCGACGACCTTGAGCGGCTGCTGGGCGGGAGCCGGCCCGTGCATCTGGCCAACCCGCAGGTCTGGCAGAGTTGATGTCGCAGGTTGGCAGGGTTGATGCAAGGCTAGAATTGGTTGCTGTGCCCCCCGACAGCGCCGCCGACGCCATCCTGTCCGACATCATCTCCGTCTCCCGCCAGTTCTACGACAAGCAGCTGGTGGAAGGCACCGCCGGTAACGTATCCGCCCTGGTGTCAGAAGGCCAGGTCGCCATCACCCCGTCGGCCATGGCCTATCACCAGATGCAGCCCCAGGATCTCGTCTGGGTGGACTTTGAAGGCGAGGTGGTCTCAGGCCAGCACCAGCCGTCGGCCGAAACCGCCATGCATCTGGCCTGCTACCGCGCCTTCCCCGAAGTGCGCGCCGTGCTGCATTGCCATCCGCTGTATGCCTCCATGTTTGCGGTGGCCCGCCAGCCCATCCCCGCCGCCATCGAGGAGGTCACCATATATATTGGCGGCGACATCGAGGTCTGCGACTATGCCATGACCGGAACCGCCGAGCTGGGCCAGGCCGTGACCGCCAAGCTGTCTGACCGCAGTGCCGCGCTGCTGGCCAACCACGGGCTCATCTGCGTGGGCAAAAGTCCCCAGGACGCGCTGCATTCGGCGCTGGTGGTGGAGCGGACGGCGCAGATCGTCTGGGGTGCCCGGGCGCTGGGCAAGACGCATGACCTGCCCGACAAGAACAAGCAGGATTTCGCGGGGGTATACAGCTATATTAGGGAACATACCTGGAACGCATAGGTGGCATCCGCCCGACCCCGACCTGTCTGACCCCGACCCCGACCTGGCCGCCGAACCAACCCGAAACCAGCGCCATGAAAATCCCCGACCTGTATGACCCCGACACCTATGTCCCCGGCCCGCCCCACGAGGCGTTCGCCTGGTTGCGCCAGCACGAGCCGGTCCGCTGGCAGGACATCCCCGGCGACCAGGGCTATTGGATGGTGCTGCGCCACGCCGATGTGGTCAGCATCTCCCGTGAGCCCCAGATTTTTTCGTCCGAGTTGGGCGGCGTGGTGGTGGAGACGCTGGCGCCGGCCCAGCTGGAGGCCATGCGCAACATGCTGTTGGCCATGGATCCGCCCCGCCACACCGCCTGGCGCCGCAATGTCGCACCCCATTTCAAGGTCAAGGTAATAGGCCAGCTGGAAGACAGCATCCGCAACATCTGCCGTGACATTCTGGCGCGGGGCGGGCAGTTGGGCGAGGTGGATTTTGTGCACGATGTCTGTGCGCTGTTGCCGTCCAATGTGATGGGCGAGATCATGGGCATACCCGAAGCGGACCGGCCCCAGATCCACCAGTGGGCCGAGCAGCAAGCCGCCGGGCAGGATCCCGACGTCAACCCCGACAACTATCAATCGGCCGGCTCCGAAGCCAGCATGGCCATGGCGATGTATGCCATTGAGTTTGCCCGCGACAGACGTCAGAGGCGCGAGTCCGGCGACCAGTCAGACCCTGACCTGACCGATCTGATCATGGCGGCCGAAGTGGAAGGGCGCACCATGACCGATGTGGATTTCGGCAGCTTCTTCGTCCAGCTGGTCACCGCCGGCAACGACACCACCCGCACCATGCTGGCGGGCGGAACCCTGGCGCTGCTGCAGCATCCCCAGGCGCTGGCCGATGTGCGCGCCGACACCTCGCTGATTCCGGGCGCGGTGGAAGAGATTTTGCGCTGGGCCAACCCGCTGCATTATTTCAGGCGCACCACCACTCAGGACACCCAGATCGGCGACCAGCCCATCGGCGCGGGCGACAAGGTGGTCATGGTCTATACCTCGGCCAACCGCGACGAGCAGGTGTTTGACCAGCCCGACGACTTTGACATCCATCGCCAGCCCAACCCGCATCTGTCGTTCGGGATCGGCCAGCATTTCTGCTTGGGCGTGCATCTGGCGAGGCTTGAAGGACGGGTGTTCTTTGAGGAGCTGCTGGGGGGCTTTTCTGGCATTGAGCTGGTTGGCGAGCCGCGCCGCACCCGCTCCAACCTGAACAACTCGCTCAAGGAGCTGCCGCTGCGACTGGTGGCCTAGCGCCTAGCCCGGCCGCGCCAACTCCCCGGGCGGGTCAATGCCCAGATAGCTCGCCAGCTGGTGCGTGGCCGGATTGTTCAGCTCATAGGCGCGGGCCTCCTCGGGCATCTCGCCGTATTTGATCTGCATGTCGAGGATCTTGATCATGATCACGCAAAAGCGCAACGACGCCCACACCTTGAAATAGTCGATGTGCTCCACCGTCTTGCCCGACGCCTGCTCATAGCACTCGATCGTCTCGGCTTCGCCCATGAACCCTGGCAGCCAGTCGAACCCGCACCAGCGGCTCTGCCATTCGTTCATGGAAATGAACCAGGCCACGTCCACCTCCTTGGGGCCGATGGTGGCCATCTCCCAGTCGAACACCCCGATCGGGCGGAAGTCCTCGCCATACATCATGTTGGACGGACGGGCATCGCCCCAATTCAGCGTCAGCTCCATGCCGTCCGTCGGGTCGTTGGCGGACAGCCACTCCATGGCGGCGGACACGGTTGGCTGCGGGCGGCCCTGGCTGGCCCAGTCGAGGTAGTGCTGGTAGTAGCCGAACTGCTGGGCGAAACCCGTGGGGCCGTGTCGGGGCTGATCCAAAAATTCGAGGAAGCCGGCGGCGCGCCAGTCGATGGCGTGGATCTGGGCCATGGTCTGAAGCGAGCTGGCATATAAGGTGCGCTGCTGGTCGGGGGTGGCGTCCTTGACGAAGCCCTCCTGGAAATATGGTGGATTGTCAGACGGCACCCGTCCCCGCAGCCGCTCCATCACGAAGAACGGCTGGCCCAGCACCTCGCCGGTGTCCTCCACCCAATAGACCTCGGGCACAGGCGCATCGGAGTTGGCCCGCACACCTTGCAGGCAGCGATATTGCACAGCCATGTTGTATTCGGGGAAGACGGCATAGTCGGTCGGGCGCATGCGGATCACGATGCCGCGGGAGTGGGAGGTGCCGTCCGGGTCTGCGCCGCTGTCCGTGCCCGAGTCGCCGTCCGTGCCGCTGCCGTCATCGTGCCAGCTCAGCTCACCCAGCAAGGTCTCGTTGCTGAAGCCGCTGGTCTCGGGAATCTGCAGTTCGGTTATCTTGGCTTGTGAGATGCCGGGCTGCTGGTTCAGCCAGTCGGCCAGCTGCTGCTTCATCTTGGTTTCGTCTCGGGCTTGTGGTATGGGCACGGTTGCTCCTTTGGTTGGTGTCTCAAATGTTGATGTTTCGGGTCGGCTTTTGTCGTTGGGCTGTTGCTTGCTTGGGTCTGCCGTCCATCCGTCCTCTATATTAGTTTGTATGTCTGCTGAGAAGACAAAAACCGCGGCGCCGGTTGCGGCACCCCAGCCCGCGACGCCCGCGGAGCCCGCGGAGCCCCAGGCGCTGTCCGATCGGCAACTGCTCGACCGGCTCGCCTCCACCGAAGCCATCCGGCAGCTGGCCGCCCGCTACAGCCACTTCGTGGACAGCCGCGACCTGGATGCGCTGGTGGGTCTGTTTGTCGATGACGTGAAGGTTTCGTCTAGCGCCCGCGGCCGGGCAGCCCTGCGGGACAGCTTCGCTCGGAGCCTGTGCGAAGTGGGCGTTACCATTCTGAAGGTCACCACCCACACCATCGACTTCGCCGGCCCCGATCGCTCCGGCACCCCCGACCGCGGCCCCGACCGCGCCACGGGCATGGTCTACGCCCACGGCGATGTCCAGCTCGGCGCCCGCTGGCTGCATCAGGCCATCCGCTATGACGACCGCTATGAGCGGCGCGACGGCATCTGGTATTTCAGCGGCCGCAAGCACCAGCTGTTCTATTCGGTTGACGTGGGCGAAAACCCGCTTGGCTATGCGCCCGCCAACTGGCCCCAAAGCAACATCGGTCTGGGCAGCCTGCCACACAGCCAACCCAGCTGGCAGAAATTCTGGCAGAATAATACAGGAGCCCCCGCGCCCGACCCCGACCCCGGCCGCAAGCGCGAACCCGATCCAAACCGCAAAACCAAATGAGCCTATTCAAAACCGACAAGACCGCCATGCCGAAGAACAAGACCGCCATGCCGACAGCCGAGACCTCCCTGCCCGGCCGCCCAGACCAGATGCCCGTGGCCACCGCGCACCATGTCCTGGACACTCCCCTGTCTGAGCCGTTCCCCGAAGCCAGCGAAAAACTGCTGGTGGGCATGGGCTGCTTTTGGGGGGCCGAGAGAAAATTCTGGGAGCTGGCGGGCGTGCTGACGACCGCGGTGGGCTACAGCGGCGGCTTCACCCCCAACCCCAGCTATGAGGAAGTCTGCAGCGGGATGACCGGGCACAACGAGGTGGTGCTGGCGGTGTTTGATCCGCAGGCGATCAGCTATCGACAGATGCTGTCGGTGTTCTGGGAGAACCACGACCCCACCCAGGGCATGCGCCAGGGCAACGATGTCGGCACCCAGTATCGCTCGGGCATATACACCTTCTCGCCGCAGCAGCGCCAAGCAGCCGAGGGTTCCCGCGATGACTACCAGCAGGTGCTGGCCGCCGCCGGATATGGCCAGATCACCACCGAGATTCTGCCGGCCGAAGAGTTCTATTATGCCGAGGACTACCACCAGCAATACCTCGCCAAGAACCCGATGGGCTACTGCGGTCTGGGCGGCACCGGTCTGTCCATGCCCCAACCCGCCAGCCAGCCGGCCCCGGCCTAACCCTGTCCACCAAAACCTATCAAAAACCTATTCTGCACATCCCACAGAACACCAACCAGGAGGAACCATGACACTTGCCAACCTAGCCCTGCCAGACACCTGCCACATCGGAGACGACGAGCTGCCCTGGGCCCAAGCCGGAGAGAACATTCGCCTCAAGGTGCTGCACGTCAGATCCGAGGAGGGCCTGTGGGTCATCCGCAACCAATTCGGGCCGGGCGTGCGGGTTCAAAAGCATCGCCACACCGGGCCGGTCTTCGGCATCACCACCGCCGGCGCCTGGGGCTATCTGGAATATGACTACATGAACCGGGCCGGCTCCTATCTGTATGAGCCAGCGCATTCCGAGCACAGCCTCTACACGCCCGACGACAACACTGAAACCACTGACGTTACTTTTGTGATGTTTGGCTCCAACCTGAATCTGGACGATGACGGCAATGTTGAAAGCGTGACAGACGGGCCGGGCGTGCTGGAGGCGTATTATCACATGCTGGAGGCCCAGGGGGAGCCCCGCCCCGACAATATTTTGGTGGACTGACCGCGGACTGGGGCCGGCCGCTCTGTCGGACTGGCCACGGCGACGGCGGCCACCCGCAGGACCGTGGGCGACACTGCCGCCTCTTTGGCCACCCGCCGGACCGGGCACGCTCCCCCACCCAACCGGGCGCACGGCGGGCCACCCAACCGGACACCCAGCTGGCTGTTCGTGATTTGTCGCGCCGGGTTTGCAGGTGGGGCTGCTATAATGAGGTGCAGGTGATATTGTTGTAATGTTGGAATAACTTTGGACGAGGAAAATATTCTGGGAGGGGATGGAGAGTCTGGGGGGAGCTTTGTAGATAAATCTACACGTTTCGCAGGCGTGAGTATTTTGCTCTGAGCCCTGCCTCAAATAATCAACCCATCAACCGAGTTGGTCTCAACTCGTGGAGGCACAATGTTTTTATATCCGCACGTCCTCGGCATCCCCACGCCGGGCATCCCCGCCACCCCAGGCGCCCCTGGCATCCACACACTTGACATCCCCGGCGTCCCAGGCATCCCCGGCGTCTCCACCCCAGGCATCCCCGGCATCCACACACTGAACATCCCTAGCACGCTGGACATCCCCGGCATCCCCACGCCGGGCATCCCAGAATCCTCGGGCCCACCGAAATTCCCCAACAACCCCAACTTCCGCAACAAAAAGGTCGTCTTGGACACCAGCGTATTAATCGCTTACTCCAAAAGACCCGAAGAGATTCTGAGCAAGGTGGGAGGCAGGCCCATCCACCACGTAAAGGTGATTCGGGAGGAAATGATTAAATTCTTTATGGGAAAATTCAATTGCACCCGGGAGGACTCTTCTAATATCGCAGATTCAATTCTGAACAAATTCAACTCCTCCATACTGCCTGAGACAGCGTTCGCCAAAGCGCTCGAAGGGGTGATGACACAGTATCTTCTGTTCGCCAAAATCCCGCCCGAGCAATTGGAGGCTGAGAAGAACGACATCACAATAATGTCCCAAGCCACGGACAACAAGGCGGACATTGTTTCTTTGGACAGGCTGTTTTACGTCATGGGCAAAATGTTCAAAACCAAAATCAGCGTCATCCATTTGGGCAAGCCTGCGGATGGCTGGTTCAAGCATGTAAACAACGCCCTCAGAAAAGGCGGCATCAAACCCAAGATCAAACTCCTGCGTATAGTGCGCAGACGGAAATTTTCATAACAGGTGCTAGGATTGTTTCCATGGAGAACAACCACGCCAAGAGCATTGACTACCGCAAGGACACCCCGCCGACAGACTGGCTGTCAAAGAGGGTACAGCGCCTGATTGATATGGTGCCAGACCCACCCACGCCCAAGGATCTGGGCCTCGAATTCATGAGCGACCTGCTGGAAGAGCTGGAATCCCTGCGATGCCAGGACCCCTGCCCCACCCAAAACGGCACCGACCCAACCAGCACCGCCGCGCCCGCCGACCAGCCATGCATCTGCGGGCTCATCGACAGGATCTCAGACATCCCCGGTGAATGGGTGCCCAAGGACGAATTCGTGGCAACGCTCCAGCCTTTCGGATACCACCAAGAAACGGCCCTCAAAAAATACTCCACCTACGCCCTAAAAAAAATCAGAAGCCAATACAGCGACGAATTCAAACGGCTGGGACAAGAAGCCGATAATGCCTACAACTGGGATCGCGAATTCGAACACGATGCAAGTAGCGCAATGGCGGAGGCTCTCGACGAATTCGATGAACTGATGCGACGGTGCGATCGGGAGTTGGAACAAATCATGGCCGAATAGGCTAACCGGGGTAGCCTTATTTCCATGGAGAACAACCACAGCGCAAGCATCGACTATCGCAAGGACACCCCGCCGACAGACTGGCTGGCCAAGGTGACCGAGCGCCACATAGCCATGCTGCCAGACCCACCCACACCCAAGGACCTGGGCCTCGAATTCA
>CAZERQ010000060.1:0-25984 GCA_964514465.1 uncultured Acidimicrobiales bacterium | reverse complement strand
GTTACCGCAGCTGCTGATCCTGAGGCTCCTGCTGGCACCGAGCCGGTGTCTGTGCCGTTGGCTGCCGGCACCCTGAGCCAGCTGACTGCGGTTGATGCTTTGGTGTTGAACTATGCCACACCACCCACGCCGCCGACCAGGGTGCGGGTTGATCCGATACCGTTGATGTCCGCCAACCGCGGAGTTGAACGCTTGCCGGTGCGGGTCGCTTTGAATGTGCCGTCAGGTGTGTTCGCCGCGGTGGATACGTTTGAGGTGTTGGTGTGGGTGCCCGACGCCTGCGGGTCTGACACGTTCTTGTTCGGTGGTGTGCCGGCGTCTGCTGGTGTGGCCTATGCCGCGTCTGCCTCAGACACCGGCCAGGTTGTGGTCGTGGGCGAAGGCGCCTCGCAGCTGAACCGCCGCGCGGAATATTCCCTGCCGCCCTACGTTGACGGCGCCGGCGGCCGCGAAGCCTGTGCCGTGCGTGTCAGCGCTCTGGCCTCACCGCAGGGTTGTTCCATGGTCGGCTCCGCCGGCACCGACAGCCAGGGCCGGGCCTACATCGAATCCGTCTGGGCACAGGGCTCAACCGGCTTCGATTTGACTGCCAGCTTTGATTGTCCCGATCTCAGTGTCGGCGATCCGACCAGCCAGGCCAGCGTGTCGTTGGCGCAGGGTTGGGTGACGCTGTCGTTCAACGGGCCTTCGGGCACCACTCCACGCGAGTTCGCGCAGCTGTTGGACGGCGCGGTTGATTCCATGTGGGCCTGGAACCCCGTCTCGCAGAGCTGGCGCGGCTGGACCCAGCAGCACGGCACGGTGGGCTTGGCGACTTTGACCCGCGGTCAGACCGTGATGGCCTATGTCCCCGCGGCGGCCGAGGTTGCCTATTCGCCCGATGACCTGCTGGCGCTGCCCGCACCCACCGGCAGCATCAGCTTGTCGCCCGGCTACAACCTGGTGACCTACAACGGCAACGCGCCCGTGCGCCTGTCCGCGCTGTTGCGCGAGCCGTGGCCGATCAACGTGGTGTTCCTGTGGCACACCGCCACCCAAACCTGGAGATACTACCTCCCAGAGTTCGGGCCCATCGCCGGACTGGGCATCGACTGGTTCAGCACCCTCAACCCCGGCGACACTGTATTCCTCCACAGCCAAGCCTTCGGCAACGTAACCTACCCCTGGGCATAACACCCCAGGGGCAGACCTCATCCGGCCGGGGGGCGCGGTGCTCCCACTTGTGCCCTCCGGTTGACTTCAGCCCCCGTCCCGCTCCCCTCCGTCGCGCCCCAGCCCGGACCCCTGCCACCGACCCCACCGCGCCGCCACCCAGCTAGTCTCTGCCGGATTCTCGCCACTTTTTGCAGCGGGTGAGTGCGGAGGGTTTGCGCCCAGTCAATTTGGCTCAACTAATCTATACCGGCATGGTTAACGAACAAAATAATGATGTGCTGTATCTGTTCATCGATGAAAGCGGGAATTTCGATTTTTCATCCAAGGGCACCAGATATTTTGTGATCACAAGCCTTACTGTCAAATGGCCTTTTGAATTTTTAGGGCAGTTCAGTGAATTGAGGCACCAATTGCTAAAGGACGGCCATGATATTGAGTCGTTTCACTGCTCGGAAGACAATTGGTCTGTGCGCGAGGGAGTATTTGAAATAATTGAGTCAGGCTTAGATGGCCTTGTGTTTGATAGCATAGTTATTGAAAAGCCAAAATGTAACCCAGCAATTACACAAAAAGAAGTATTTTACCCTAAAATGCTGGGTTATTTGCTCAGATATATTTGTAGGCAGCCAAGAGTGCGATTTTGCAAAAAATTAGTGATAATCACAGATGAAATACCGGTTTCAAAAAATAGAAAATCCTTTGAAAAAGCTATCAAGTCGACTCTCAGTGAAATCGTTCCCCAAAGTATTTCATATGAGATTTATCACCACAAAAGTTCCTCTCACTTTGCCCTGCAACTTGTTGATTATGGGAATTGGACCATTTTTCGGAAATGGGAAAGAGGCGATCCGCATTTCTATGACAAAATTAAGTCTGCGATATGGAGTGAGTTCAATATTTTCAAGTCAGGCAACACGGAATACTACCCCTTTCCAAAATGATCTCCCCCGGCCAAAATGATCTCCCCCCCCCAATCAAAATGACCTCCCCGGCTACTCCTCAAAGAGGAGAGAGCCCCTTGGGCTCTTGTCACCGGGGAGGGACCTTTCTTATCAATTTTCATTATAGCATAGAAAATAATAAAACAGTTATTTTATTCTGTTTCAAAAATCATTCCCAGATTACCCCTGAGGACACCTGGAACACAGCTGCTGTGGGAGTTGGGGCTTCAGGCCCACGGTCTGATCTGCTGGCTCCCCCTGCAAACAGGATAGGCAACCGAGGAGGCAACATCTTGGCAAACCCGCGTGGCCCAAGCGGGCAAAACAGGCTGTCGTCTGATAGGCCGCGCTTGCTCGCCTCTCAGCCGCTCCATCCGCTGATCCCGCCCCTCGTCAGCTAGGCTGACACGGCCGCTTCTATCTCCTGGTCCATTTTGTCCTCCAGAGCCATGGATTCAAAAGTGGCCTCCTCCAATTTCTTGGTGGCCTCGAATGATCTGAGTTCTGCTTGCCAGTTGTATGCATTTCTGCTTTCCCTGTCCAGCCGCTCAAATTCCTCATGGTATTTGTCTCCGATTTTTTTGGTGGCGTAATATCGGTATTGTTCCAGGGCTTGCTCAGGGTTGTAGCCGACTGCCTCGATGGCGGCCATGAACTCGCCCTTTGGCATCAGGTCGTTTTCGGTGCTGGTCAATTGCTGCACCAGTGAGCAGACGCAACCACTGGCGGCTGTGTGGCAGACCGGTGCGCAGCGCAGTTCGTTGAGCTCGTCAACCAGATCGTTGAAATGGTCCCATTCGCTCTTGAAATCGGGATCAAAGAATTTGTCGTATCTAGCGACACGCCGTCTCAGCCAGTCAGTGGGCGCCGGATCCTTGCGATAGTCGATTTCTTGGTTGTCTGCGGGGTTCATGTCAAGCTCACCTCTTGGATATCATTCTAGCTGGGGATTTCGTAAATGCTGTCTGGCAGGTGGGTCAGGTCAATCGGGGTCTGGATGCCGTTCTTGTTCAAAATGATCCTTGACTGCTCAGCCCACCCCTCCGGCTCTATGGCCAACATCGTGTGGACAGCGATATTCATGGAAAAAAGCCTGCGCGCTTGCTCGCCCCCTCAGCCGCTCCATCCGCTGATCCCGCCCCTCGTCAGCTAGGCTGACACGGCCGCTTCTATCTCCTGGTCCATTTTGTCCTCTAGAGCCATGGATTCAAAAGTGGCCTCCTCCAATTTCTTGATGGCCTCAAATTTCATGAGTTCAATGGTCCAGTTGTAGGCATTCCTGCTCTCCCTGTCCAGCCGTTCAAGTTCCTCATGGTATTTGTCGCCGATTTTTTTGGTGGCGTAATATCGGTATTGTTCTAGGGCTTGTTCAGGGTTGTAGCCGACTGCCTCGATGGCGACCATGAACTCGCCTTTTGGCATCAGGCCGTTTTCGGTGCTGGTCAAATGCTCCACCAGCGAGCAGACGCAGTCATCGCCGGCGGTGTGGCAGACCGGTGCGCAGCGCAGTCCGTTGAGCTCGTCAACCAAATCGTTGAAATGGTCCCATTCGCTCTTGAAATCGGGATCGATGAATTCATCGTATTTCGCGACATTCCGTCTCAGCCAGTCAGTGGGCGCCGGATCCTTGCGAAAGTCGATCTCTTGGTTGTCTGCGGGGTTCATGTCAAGCTCACCTCTTGGATATCATTCTAGCTGGGGATTTCGTAAATGCTGCCTGGCAGGTGGGTCAGGTCAATCGGGGTCTGGATGCCGTTCTTGTTCAAAATGATCCTTGACTGCTCAGCCCACCCCTCCGGCTCTATGGCCAAGATCGTGTGGACAGCGATATTCATGGAAAATAGCCTGCGAATCACATAAAACAGCCTATCCCTGGACAGCACATCCATTCCATATGCCATCCCATAGGCCACTGTCAAAATGTCGTTTCGCTCCTCCGCGATGACTTCCTCGGGGATTCCAGCTAGCAGCAGATAGCCCTCGATCACCTTGGCTATTTCTTCAGCCACTTCCGCTATGGGCAAGAACGTGGAGTTGAGCCGGCGCAGAGACCTTGTCGCCCGTCTCCTGGCTTCCTCTTTTCCTTTTCCGTGGCTGATGAAGTGGCCCCTCAGCTCCCTTATGGTGATGATGGTGTGGTAGATTTTGGGGTTGCCGATGTCTTCCAGGAAAGCCTGGACACGATTGTGGTTGGCGATGATGTTGCTGGTGTCCAGCAAGACTTTGTTGTTTTGGAAATCCGGTTTTTCTTCGGCCATATATCTGTCTTACCACACCGCGACTGCACAGCAGCCAAAAACAAGCTAGATTTCGTCAAAATTGCCTGGAAAATAGCCTGCGCGCTTGCTCGCCCCGCACAAAGCCCCTCGCTCCGCACAAAGCCCCGCGCTCTCCCACGCCCGTGCCACCACGGGTGCCCTGACGACTCGGAAAGCCGAGGTGCGCGGCGTCAGGTCATGGACGACAGGCTCTGAAGTATGCCATGCATAAATGGTCAAAAATGTCAGACCCCCATGTTAATATCTGAGGTATGTCTAAAGTTATGACAAAACCGGCCCTGTCGCCCTCGCAGATAATGTCATCCGCCTCGGCCCAGGCATCCGCGCAGGCTCTGTCGCCCGCGCCAATCAGCCGGCGCAACCACGCCATTGAGTTCAACCGCATCATTGCCGGAGACGCAAGAAGTGCCTTGCGCAAGGTTCCTGACGCCTCGGTGGATCTCAGTTTCTGGTCGCCGCCATATCACGTGGGCAAGTCCTATGAATCAGACATGACTTTTGACGACTGGATCTCGCTGGTTGGAGACGTCATCGACCGCCATGTTCGGATACTCAAGCCGGGCGGTTTCATGGCGGTGAATATCGGGGACATCCTCTGCTTCCCCGACCCGTCCATGCCCAGCTTTCAGGCCAATAACGTCAGAGGCAAGACCAATCCTGTAACCCGGGAGCAGGTGCTGGCAGCCAAAGCCACGCATCCGCAAGCCAGCCGCAAGGAGCTCGGGGCTTTGCTCGGCTGCAGCGAGCAGACCATCCAACGCCGGCTTGAGCACAACAATGTCAGGGGTGGCAAGCAACAGACACCCACCAAGATTTTGCTCACGGGCAGCAAGGTTGTGGACTGGGCCGAGTCGGCCGGGCTGTATCTTTATGACCAGCGCATTTGGCACAAGGATCCGTGTTGGGCCAACAGCCGCTGGCACTCAAACAGCTATCGGGCGGTGGACGAATTCGAGCACGTCTATGTCTTTTGGAAGCCCGGGATTGTCGACTACGACCGAAGCCGACTGACCGATGACGAATGGACCGAGTGGGGCTCTCGCGGGGTTTGGCAGATCAAGTCGGTGCGCCGCAACGATCGCCACGAGGCGGAATTCCCAGAGGAGCTGGCGGCCCGAGTCATACGCCTCCTGTCGCCGCCGAAGGGTGTGGTCTTGGATCCGTTCGTTGGCAGCGGAACGACCGCCGTGGTGGCAAAGAGGCTGGGCAGGCGCTGGCTTGGCATAGAGCTGGATGCCGACTACGCTGCCATCGCCGAGGAGCGCAGTCAGACAGCAGGTGTGTCCTCGTCCAGATCCAGCAGGCGCAGCCGGTTCAGGCCGAACCTGGCGAACACCGCGAAGGCGGCCATGAAAATCCCCGAGCCCAGATAGACGAACCGCAGATCCACCAGGTCGCCCAGGCTGCCGCCTACGAACGCGCCCAGCGGGATGCCTCCGAACACCCCCATCAGATAGATCGACATCACCCGCCCGCGTAGCTTCTCGTCCACCTGTATCTGCACCGAAGTGTTGGCCGAGATGGCGATGGTCACGTGCGCCAGACCCATCAGGAAAAACCCGGCCAAGCCGATCAGATAGATTCCGGTCACAGACGTCAGCACCAGCCCGGCGGCATAGATCAAAAAGCCCACGATGGTCGCCTGCGAGCGCAGAAAGTCATCGCCGCGCGACACCAGCAGCGCCGAAGCCATGACCGACCCCACCCCCACAGCCGTTATGAAGCCCGCCAGTCCGGTCTCGCCAACTTGATAGCCGGCCTTGGCCAGCCCGGCTGCGATCTGCACCATGGACTGTCCGAAAAAGGAGATGCTGAAGCCCACCACGATGGCCAGCATCAGCGGCGCCCGCGATCTGACATAGCGCAGGCCTTCCATGAACACCGCCACCACCGACTGCTGCTGGCTGGTGGGCTGTGCGATTCTGGGCGAGACGGTGGCAATCACGGAGATCATCAAAAAGAAGGTGGCGCTGTTGACCACGAACACCGACCCCACACCCACGAAAGCCAAAAGTCCGGCACCACCCAACGGCCCCAGCGCGCGGGCGGCGGTGAACTGCGCCGAGTTGAGCCGCACCGCGGTCAGCAACTCCTCGGGTGGCACCAGCAGCGGGACGAACGACTGCCAGGAGGCGATCTGGAAACCCGAAGTCGTGCCTTGGGCTATGCCCAATAGGAGAATCCGCCAGGGCGTCAGCTCGTCAAGTGTCCATAGCAGGGCGAAGCAGGCGGCGATGGTGCCTTGGAATGCGTGCGTGGTGATCAGCACCATGCGCCGGTTGACCCGGTCGGCGATGACTCCCGCGGCTGGGTTCATCAGCAGGGCGGGGATGAGCGTGGCGAAGGCGGTGGCGCCCACCCAGGTGTTGGAGTTGGTTATCTCAAAGACAAGGAACGGCACGGCCAGCTGCTGCATCCACTGGGCCGAATGCGAGACCAGAGCTGCGAACCAGAAGTAGGTGAAGTCGCGGTGGCTGAACACGCTGGTCCAGCGCGTGATGGGCGGCCCGGTCGCGGCGGGCGCATCGGGCTCAGCGGGCGCGGGATCGGGCGAAGTCTGTGAGGCGGGCGCAGGTTCAGTCGGCATTAGAAAAGTTGCTGGGGTGGGGCGTTGAATGGTGGGGCAAGTTTTGCCAAGATGTCTCTTATTCCATTTTGCTCCTAGATTTAATATAGGTATGGATGTTGTTGTAACTGGTGGTATCGGCACGGGCAAGTCGACTGTGGCCAAGGCCTTGGCCCAGCGGGGCGGAGTTCATCTGGATGCGGACGCCATCGTGCGCGAGCTACAGCAGCCCGGAGGCGAATTGTTTGAAGCCATGGTGGAGCATTTTGGCGAAGACGTGCTGGCGCCCGACGGCAACCTGAACCGCCAGGCCATCGCCGACATCGTGTTCGCCGACAAAGAACAGCTAGACAAATTGGGTGATCTGGTGCATCCCGCGGTCAGACGGGAAATGATGGCACGGCGCCAGGCTCTCAGGGACAGCGGCAAGGTCGTGATTTCGGAAGTGCCGTTGCTGGTGGAGGGACGACTGAAGCAGGCGGAGCAAGACAACTCCTCTGGCGCGACCCCGGACTTTGACTTTGTGGTGGTTGTCATCGCCGACCAGCAAACCGCTCTGGCGCGCTTGGAACAGCGGGGTATGTCGCGACAGGACGCGCAGGCGCGCATGGCCAACCAAGCCAGCAACGAACAGCGCCAAGCCATAGCCGACTTTGTGATCGACAACAGCGGCGACTTGGACGAGCTGCAGCCCGCCATAGATGAGTGCTGGGCCAGGATCACCGAGCTCGCAGCCGACCAGCCCACCGACCAACCCGCCAGCCAATCCACACCATCCAACTAGCCCATGCCACAGAGACGACAAATCCCCTTCGAGATGATCTCGGACTTCAAACCAGCCGGCGATCAGCCCAAAGCCATCGCCGAGCTGGCCCAGGGACTGGAAGACGGCTGCCGCTTCCAAACGCTGAAGGGCATCACCGGCAGCGGCAAGAGCGCCACCGTCGCCTGGACAATCGAAAAGATCCAACGCCCCACGCTCGTCATCGCCCCCAACAAATCCCTGGCGGCGCAGTTCGCCAACGAAATGAAAGAGTTCTTCCCCAACAACAAGGTGGAATATTTCGTCAGCTACTACGACTACTACCAGCCCGAAGCCTACATGCCCACCTCCGACACCTACATCGAAAAAGACTCCAGCGTAAACGAAGAAATCGACCGTCTGCGCCACTCCGCCACCTCGTCCCTGCTGACCCGAACCGATGTCATCGTGGTGGCTTCGGTGTCGTGCATCTATGGTCTGGGCTCGCCGCTGGAATACGAACAGCAGATGCTGCTTTTGAGCCAGGGCGACGTCATCGACCAGCGCGAAACCCTGGCCCGCCTCATCGAAATGCATTATGAACGCAACGACACCGTCTTGCGCCGGGGCTGCTTCAGCGTCAGGGGCGACACCATCGACATCCACCCCGCCTATGACGAAACGTTTCTGCGGGTGGAGCTGTGGGGCGACGAAATCGAACAGATCTCGGTCACCGATCCGCTCACCGGCGAGCGCCTGCGCACTCTGTCCGAGGTGGTGATTTATCCCGCCAGCCATTATGTGGCATCCCAGGAACGACTGGAGGCAGCCATCGAACGCATCGAGGTGGAGCTGGCCGAGCGGCTCAAGCACTTTGAATCCGAGAACAAGCTGCTGGAAGCCCAGCGTCTGCGCATGCGCACCACCTATGACCTGGAAATGCTGCAGGAGGCCGGCTATTGCAACGGAGTCGAGAACTATTCGGGCCCGCTGGACGGCCGTGCGCTGGGCGAGGCCCCCTTCACGCTGCTCAACTATTTCCCCGAAAACTTCGTGACCATCATCGACGAATCCCACGTGGCGGTGCCCCAGCTGCACGGGCAGTTCGCCGGCGACCGCAGCCGCAAGACGACCCTGATCGAACACGGCTTCAGGTTGCCGTCCGCAGCCGACAACCGCCCGCTCCAATTCGAGGAGGTGATGGAGCGCGTCGGCCAGACCATATTCTTGTCGGCCACGCCGGGCAACTATGAGCTGGAGCACTCCGACAACATCGTGGAACAGATCATCCGCCCCACGGGCTTGGTCGATCCCGAGGTCATCTGCAAGCCAACCAAAGGCCAGATCGACGACCTGGTGGCGCTGATCAGGGAGCGCACCGAACGCCAGGCCCGGGTGCTGGTGACCACGCTCACCAAAAAGATGGCCGAAGATCTGTCGGACTATTTGCTGGAGCTGGGCCTGCGGGTGCGCTATCTCCACAGCGAGGTCGACACGCTGGAGCGCATCCAGATTCTGAGCGACCTGCGGACGGGAATATTTGACGTGCTGGTGGGCATCAACTTGTTGCGCGAGGGGCTGGACTTGCCCGAGGTCTCACTGGTGGCCATTTTGGACGCCGACAAGGAAGGGTTTTTGCGCAGCGAGACGTCGCTGATCCAGACCATCGGCCGGGTGGCGCGCAACGTGGAAGGACAGGTGGTGATGTATGCCGATGTGATGACCGACTCAATGAAGCGGGCCATCAAGGAGACCAGCCGCCGCCGCAAGATGCAGATGGAGCACAACCAGAAGCACAACATCGAACCCCAGACGGTGCGCAAGGCCGTGACCGATATTCTGTCGATGCTGGGTGCTGGTGCTGGCGCTGGTGCCGGCTCCGGCGCGGGTTCCGGCCGCGGCGCCAAAGCACCCGTCCCAGGCAAAGGCCGGCGCCGCCAGCACGAGCGCGACACCCAGAGACTGGCCGACCAGATCGAAGGCCTGCCCAGCGACGATCTGGAACGTCTGATCCTCACACTGGAAGAGGAGATGGGTGAGGCGTCGGCAGCCCTGCGCTTTGAATACGCCGCCCGCCTGCGAGACGAGATTGCCGAGCTGAAGCGCGAGCTAAAGGCAATGCGCCAAGCCATCGGCTGAAAACCCAATGACCACACTAAACTGCCATATAGTAAGCACAAGGCCACATCAAGCACAAGGAGCCCAAAACATGAACAACCCAACAAAAACCGAACCAACCATTCAAAAGACAGCCCGTCGGCCAACGCGCCGTCTGCTCTGGCCCGCATTGCTGCTGGCGCTCGCGGCGCTGTTCGTGGCCGGCTGCGGAGATGACGACTCCGACTCAGCCGCCAGCTGCGAGCCCGATTCGCTCACCGTTGCCACCGGCGAGCCGGCTTTCCCGCCCTATGTGGTGGATGACAACCCGTCCAACCAGATGGGTTTTGAGTCAGCGGTGGTCTATGCCGTGGCCGACGAGTTGGGCGTGGCGGCCGAGAACGTGTCTTGGGTGCGAACGGGATTTGAAGACGCCATAGCAGTCGGCCCGAAAGACTATGACTTCAACATTCAGCAATACACCATCACCGCCGACCGCGACCAGGTGGTTGACTTCTCCGACGGCTACTACAGCAACGAGCAGGTCATTATCGCCCTCGATGGCTCCAGTGTGATTGGCGCCAGCTCGGTCGCCGACCTGAAGTCCGCCCGACTGGGAGCCCAGATCGGCACCACCAGCCTGGACTACATCGACAACATCATCGAGCCGTCGGCGCAGTCCAGCGTATACAACAGCACCGCCGACGCCAAGGCCGCGTTTGACGCCGGCCAGATCGACGGCATGGTGGTGGATCTGCCGACCGCCTACTACATCACGGCCGTGGAGATAACCGATGCCTCCATTGTCGGCGTGCTGCCCCGAGTCGGCGCCGCGGAAGACGAGCTGGGCATGCTGTTCGAAGAGGGCAGCCCGCTGGTGCCGTGCGTCAATGAAGCTCTGGCCAACTTGCGCGCCTCGGGTGAGCTTGAGCAAATCGAGACCCGCTGGCTGAACGACGGGGGCAACATCCCCACGCTGGCTCCCTAACCTGAGCCTAAACCACCGGCAGGCCCGGCCGTGCCATCGTCCGGCTGGGCTGGCCTGACGCATCTCGGCTGATGGACGACATTACGCCGCCGTCATCGTTGCCCACGCCCGGCAACTTTGGGGGTGGTGGCTTCGGCTCCGGCGGCTCCCGCTCCGGCGGCTCCCGCTCCGGCTCCGCCAGCACCGGCTTCGGCAAGGTCCGCCCTAACTGGTATGTCCCGGTGGTGTCCGTCGCCAGCACTGTGCTGGTGGTCGGCGTCGCCGCCTACTTCATCTGGCAGAGCAACTCGCGCCACCTGGTCGAGCGGCAGTTCCTCAACCGAGACAGATTCTGGGACTCCTTCCCCGATGTGCTGAGCGGCTTTTGGCTTGACATCCGCATGTTCGTCATCGCCGAGATAGCCATCCTCGCGCTGGCGCTGCTGCTGGCGGTCGCGCGCAGCCTGCGGGGCCCGGAGTTCTTCCCGCTGCGGGTGTTGAGCGTGGTGTTCATCGACATCTTCCGGGGCGTGCCGCTGCTGCTGGTGATTTTGCTGCTGGGCTTCGGGGTGCCGACACTGCAGATATCCTGGGTGCCCAACGACCGATTGTTTTGGGGCGTGGCCGCACTGGTGCTGTCTTATTCGGCATATACCGCTGAGGTCTATCGCTCGGGCATCGACTCGGTGGCCGAAAGTCAGCGCTCCTCGGCCCGTTCGCTGGGGCTGACCCAGGGGCAGGCCATGCGCCATGTGATTTTGCCCCAGGCGGTGCGCAACGTGATCCCCGCTTTGCTGAACGGACTGGTCAGCCTGCAAAAAGACGTTGCGCTGGTGAGCGTTCTGGGCATACGCGAAGCGCTGCGGGAAGCCCAGATCTACACCTCGCGCACCTTCAACTACACGTCATATATGGTCGCCACTGTGCTGTTCTTGCTGATCAGCATTCCGTTCGCCCGCTTCGCCGACTGGTATGCCAAGCGTGATCGTGAGCGGCGCACCCAGGTGCAGATCTGATGTCCGCCCAGCCCGCGCCCCAACCCGCGCCTGCGACCCCACCTCAGCCCGCGCCTGCGACCCCGCCCCAACCCCAACCCGCGCACCCCATGCTCGAGCTCAGCTCCGTCAGCAAATCATTTGGCGATAAGCAGGTGCTGCAAGGACTGAACCTGTCGGTCCAAGAAGGCGATGTGATTTGCCTGATCGGAGCCAGCGGCTGCGGCAAGTCCACCCTGCTGCGCTGCGTCAATTTGTTGGATCAGCTGGACTCAGGCACCATAAATTTCCTGGGCACCGAGATCGCCCCCGGCCCGGTCAACCACAACCTGGTGCGCCAAAAGATGGGCATCGTGTTCCAGTCGTTCAACCTGTTCCCGCACATGAACGTGCTGGAGAACATGACCCTGGGTCTACGGGTGGCGCACAAGCAGTCCACCACCGAAGCCAACGCGCAGGCCGAGGACTGGCTGGAGAAGCTCGACCTGAGCGACAAGATCAAGGAATACCCCGAGCGGCTTTCGGGCGGTCAGCAGCAGAGGGTGGCCATCGGGCGCGCCATGATCGCCGGGCCGGAGCTGTTGTTGCTGGACGAGGTTACTTCGGCTCTGGATCCGGAGCTGGTGGGGGAGGTGCTGTCGATAATGAAAAGGCTGGCGACCGGCAAAGACAACGAGGGCAAGCGCACCACCATGCTGGTCGCCACCCATGAGATGAACTTCGCCCGCGAGGTTGCCAGTCTGGTCTGCTTCATGCACAACGGAGTGATATGGGAGTCGGGCCCGCCCAAGCCGTTCTTTGACTCCCCGCAAACGCCGGAGGCCCAGCAATTCCTCGGGCGACTGCGCGACGGCGGCCGTCTGTGATCGCCCCGTCATATCTCCCGTCACCCATCCACGCTCGCCCGGCTGCCCACCCCGATCTGCCCCGCCGAATCACGCCAATCCACCCGTCCGTCCAAATCCCAAGTTAGCCTAGAAGCATATGGGCGACAAGATAACAGTGCGAGGTGCCAGAGAGCACAACTTGGCAGACGTTTCGCTGGAGTTGCCCCGAGACCGCCTGATCGTGTTCACCGGCATTTCAGGTTCGGGCAAGTCGTCGCTGGCGTTTGACACCATCTATGCCGAAGGCCAGCGCCGCTATGTGGAATCGCTGTCGTCCTATGCCCGCCAGTTCCTGGGCCAGATGGACAAGCCCGATGTGGACTTCATTGAGGGCCTGTCGCCCGCCATCTCCATCGACCAAAAAAGCGCCTCACGCAACCCCCGCTCCACGGTCGGCACCATAACCGAGATATACGACTACCTCCGCCTGCTGTTCGCCCGCATCGGCATCCCGCACGACCCCGAAACCGGCGAGGAGCTCACCCGCCAGACACCCCAGCAGATCGTGGATCACATCATGTCGCTGCCCCAAGACACCCGCTTCATGGTGCTGGCGCCGGTGGTGCGGGGGCGCAAGGGCACCTATGAGACATTGCTGGGCGAGCTGCTGGAGGAGGGTTTTTCCCGGGTATACATTGACGGCGAGTTGCGCGAGTTGGACGAGGTGGCCGGCTTTGACGAGGAAGGCAGATCGAAGCTGGAGTTGGCGCGCTATGAGATGCACGACATTGCCGTGGTGGTTGACCGACTGGTGCTGCGCGACGGCATCACCCGGCGCCTGACCGACTCCATCGAGGTGGCTCTGCGACTGGCGGACGGCATCGTCCAGATAGAGATCGCACCCGACACCGAAGCTGGCGCGAAGTCCGAAGCTGGCGCGAAGTCCGGCGCCAAGTCGTCCGCGAAGCCGTCCGCCAAGTCGGGGAGCAAAGCCGGCGCGAAGTCGGGAGCCACCAAATCCGCCGCGAAATCTGGCGCCAAGTCGTCCGCCAAATCCGCTGCCCACTCCGCCGCCCCCGAAATCCTGACTTTCTCGCAGCACCTGGCCCGTCCCAGCGACGGCAAATCCTTCGAGGAGTTGGCCCCCCGCAACTTCTCCTTCAACTCACCCTATGGCGCCTGCCCCCACTGCGACGGCCTGGGCATGGTATATGAAGTGGATCCCAACCTGGTGGTGCCCGACGAAGACCTGAGCCTGCAAGACGGTGCCATCGCTCCCTGGTCATCGGGCCACGCCATGTATTACCACCGCCTGCTGGATGCCGTGGCGCAACACCTGGGCGTATCTTCCACCCAAAGCTGGGCCAGCCTGCCGGACTCCGCCAAAGACATCTTCTTGCATGGCGGCATCGGGCAGAAGGTGTCCGTCCATTTCCAGAACCGCCACGGCCGCCAGCGAACCTATGACGCCAACTTCGAAGGCATCATCCCGCACCTGCGCCGGCGCCACCAGGAATCCACCTCCGACCGCGCCCGCGAACAAATCGAAAGCTACATGCGCGAGGTGGACTGCCACGAATGCGGCGGCGCCCGTCTGCGACCGCTGCCCCTGGCGGTGACCGTCGATGGTCACAGCATCCACGAGATCTGCTCGCTGTCCATCACCGACGCCACCAAGCTGTTCACCCGGCTGAAGCTCAGCAAGCGCGACCAGATGATCGCCTCCCGGGTGCTCAAGGAGACCAAGCTGCGGCTCGAATTTTTGGTGGACGTGGGCTTGGGCTATCTCACCTTGTCGCGCTCGGCGGGAACCCTGTCGGGTGGCGAGGCCCAGCGCATCCGTCTGGCCAGCCAGATCGGCAGCGGATTGGTGGGCGTGCTCTATGTTTTGGACGAGCCTTCCATCGGGCTGCACCAGCGCGACAACGCCCGCCTGCTGGACACGCTCACCCGGCTGCGTGACCTGGGCAACACGGTGCTGGTGGTGGAGCACGACGAAGAGACCATCCGCAAGGCCGACCACGTGGTCGACATCGGCCCCGGCGCGGGCGAACACGGCGGACTGATCGTCCATTCGGGTTCGGTGGCCGAGCTGGAACACAACAAGAAATCGCTGACCGGCGACTATCTGTCGGGGCGCAAGATCATCGACACGCCAGCCCGCCGCCGCCAGCCGTCCGACCAGTGGCTGCGTGTGCGCGGCGCCCGTGAGCACAACCTGAAGGACATAGACGTGGAGTTTCCGCTGGGCTGCTTTGTGGCGGTGACCGGCGTGTCGGGCTCGGGCAAGTCCACCCTGGTGAACGAGATCCTATACCGGGTGCTGATGTCGCGCATCTACCGCTCACGCCTGGCCCCCGGGCTGCACAAAAAGGTCGAGGGGATCGAGCACATCGACAAGGTAATCAACATTGACCAGCAACCCATCGGCCGCACCCCCCGCTCCAACGCGGCCACCTACATCGGCGTCTTCACCCACATCCGCAAGCTGTTCGCCAGCACCACCGAGGCGCGCGTCCGCGGCTATGAGGTGGGCCGGTTCTCATTCAATGTCGACGGCGGCCGCTGCAACGCCTGCTCGGGCGACGGCACGCTCAAGATAGAGATGCATTTTCTGCCCGATGTGTATGTGCCGTGCGAGGTGTGCCAGGGTTCGCGCTATAACCGCGACACTCTGGAGGTGCAGTTCAAGGGCAAAAACATCGCCGAGGTGCTGGACTGTTCGGTGTCGCAGGCGCTGGAGTTGTTTGAGAACCAGCCGGTCGTGTCCCGGCACCTGCAGACGCTGATGGACGTGGGCCTGAGCTACATCCGCCTGGGGCAGCCCGCGCCCACGCTGTCGGGTGGGGAGGCGCAGCGGGTCAAGCTGGCGTCGGAGCTGTCCAAGCGGGCGACCGGCCACACGGTGTATCTGCTGGACGAGCCGACCACCGGGCTGCACTTCGAGGACATCCGCAAGCTGTTGGTGGTGCTATCTCGATTGGTGGATGCGGGCAACACGGTGCTGGTGATCGAGCACAACCTGGATGTCATCAAGACGGCTGACTGGATTGTCGACCTGGGGCCCGAAGGCGGCGAGGGCGGCGGTCGGGTGGTGGCGGCCGGCCCGCCAGAGGAGGTGGCCAGGTGTTCGGACAGTGCCACGGGCGAGTTTTTGTCAGGTATTTTGCCGTCGGTGTCTAAGGTCGCCTAGCGCCGCGCCTTGACCGATCCCAAGCGCCGCGTCCTATCCGATCTCTAGCGCCGCGCCTTCCTCACCCCTGGGGGCGCGCCTTCCCCACCCCTAAGGTCGCCTAGGGAACTGCGAAAAGTCCGGCGGAGTTTTGTTGACATAGCTGTCGCGCCCGTGTTGCGCCTCCTCGGTCAGATAGAACAGCAGGGTTGAATCGCCCGCCAGCTGCTGGATGCCGGCGATGCCTTCGTCGGCTGCGTTCATGGAAGCCTTGATCATGCGCAGGGCCAGCGGCGAGTGCTCCAGTATGCGCCGGCACCAGGCCACGGTCACCACTTCCAGTTCCTCCAGCGGCACGACCTCGTTCACCAGCCCCATCTGCTGGGCTTGCTGCGCGTCATACTGTCGGCACAGAAACCAGATTTCGCGGGCTTTTTTCTGGCCCACGTGGCGAGCCAGCAGACCCGATCCATAGCCGCCGTCGAACGAACCCACCCGCGGCCCGGTCTGGCCGAAGACCGCGTTGTCAGCCGCGATGGTCAGGTCGCACACGATGTGCAGCACGTGCCCGCCACCGATGGCGAAGCCGGCCACCATCGCGATGATGGGCTTGGGGGTGCGGCGCATCTGGATTTGCAGATCCAGCACGTTGAGGCGGCCGATGCCTTTTTGCGCCACTTCGTCGGCGCCCAGATAGCCGTCATCGCCACGCACTCGCTGGTCGCCGCCAGAGCAGAACGCCAGGTCGCCGGCGCCGGTGAGGATGATGGCGCCGATCTGGTCGTCATCGCGGGCCCGGTTCAAAGCGTGGCTGAGCTCAAACAGGGTCTGCGGGCGGAAGGCGTTGCGCACCTCCGGGCGACAGATGGTCAGCTTGGCTATGCCGTCGGATGTTTCATAGCTGATGTCGGTGTAGCCGGAGTCGGTGCTGTCGGTGTCGGTGTCGGCGCCGCCGGGTTGCGTTTGCCAGTCGGCGCCCGGTTTGATCAGGCTCTGGCTGGGGTCTTGGTTGCCTCTGGGTGTGTGCGGTTCGAACATGGTGCTATGGAGTGGTTGGTGGGATGGTTGGTGTCGGTTGGGACTTGCGCGGTCGGCGCCACCGCTGGCTAGCTGAGCGCGAACTTGGCTATCTCTTCAGCATAAAGCTCAAGCGCCTGTTTCGTGGGTGCAACGCCCAGGCCATGGCCGTCAGGAAGGCTGATCTGTCCATGTGAGATGTCGATGCCAGGTTGGCACAAGTCGTCTGCCAACAGCCTGGCGGTGTCAAGTCCGCAGGGTTCAATGTCTGCCGGCGCCGTGCCCGTCCGCCAAGCCAGCGCCGCGCCAAAGTGAGCCGCACAAGCGATGCCCAGGCTACTGTCCATCGCCGAGGTTATGACCACCCGGCACGGCTGCTCCGCTCCCGTCAGAACCGCAAGCAGTTGCTCCAGATTCCCTAGCACAGTCGGCTTTATCACCAGCACCGAAATCCCCCGCCTGCCATCTGCCCGCCTGCGATCAGCCCGCCCAGTGCCATCCCGTTCGCGCCCGCCTCCCAACGCACGGCGCAGGTCGCCTATATTCCCAATGCTCTCATCGGCGGCGATGTCAACGGGGGAGTGGCGAGCCAACTCCTCCAGAGTGCCCAACTCCGCCAGTCCGCTGACGGGCTCTTCGATATAGTCGATGTCGTGCTCGGCCAGCTGGCAAATATGTTGGCCGGCTGCTTCCAAATCCCAGGCACCGTTGGCGTCCAGACGCAGCTTGACGTCATCTCCCACGGCTTGTCGCAACTGGCGCACCGCTTCCAAATCCTGTGTGAAATCTGAGGAGCCAATCTTGAGCTTGACTGCGCGATAACCCTCGTCTCTGGCTCGGGCACCGGACTCGGCCACGGAACTCGGGTCAATCAGCGCGCTCAGCGGCAAGTGGTTTATTTTTCGCTGGCCGTCTGTCTGGGTTCCCGCGTCTGCTGGTCTTGTCCCGTCTGCTAGGCTCGTCCCGCGTGCTAGCCATTCGCCAAGACCCAGCTGGCTTTGCCTGGCCCGCAGGTCGCACCAGGCAGAGCTCAAAGCCGACAAGCAATGCGTCTGGTCGGCGGCCGCAGCCATGAATTCGCTCAATGTTTGGGGCTGCTGTTGGCCCGGCTGCCGCAATACACAGCCAAGTTCGCTCGCAAGCACATCCGGCGACAGGTGGGGCAGAGGCATTGACTGGCCCCAACCCACCAGGCCGTCGCTGTCAGCCAGGCTCACCAAAATCCCGTTTCGTTTGCTGACGGGCCCGCGCGAAGTCAGCACGGGTTGGCGTAGCGCCAGCTCAAATTTATATGCCGTCAGCTCCAGCGCGCCGCGGCTTGCGTTCCTGTCTGCACTCCCGTCTGCACCGCGTCCCTCGTCTGCACCGCGTCCCCCAGCACCCATCACGGCAGATCCAGCGACGCCAAAAAGTTGGAAATCAAGCGGGCTGTCTCCGCCAGATTCTCCACATGCACCGCGTGGCCCGCATCAGCGATGACGGCAGTCGACCCCCTGGGCATGGCCTGCGCCATCTCCAAAGCTATGGCACGATATTTCTGGTCGTCCTGGCCGGCCAGCCACAGGCAGTCAAAATCGGCCGCCGCAAGCTGGTCATGCAACGGGGCCATGGAGCCGGTGCCCATATGTCGCAGGCTCAGGGCCAGGTTTTCGGGGTCGCAGCCCAGGCGCAGTTGGCGGTATGCCTCGAATTCCTGCGGCGACATTTTCTGCGACAGGCTCGCAAACAGCGGTTGGGCCAGCCAGTCGTCCAGGAATTTTTCCAAGCCGTCAGCCAGCAACGCATTGGCCTTTCGATCGTCCTGTTGGCGGCGCTGCTCCCGCTCATGTGGATCGGCGATGCCGGGGGTGGCGCCCAAACAGACCACCGATGCGATCCGCTCGGGCTGCTGCAGAGCGGCGCACAGAGCCAGACGGCCTCCCATGGAATAGCCGACCAGATGGGCCTGCTCCACGCCGCGCTCATCCAGCGCCTGCCAGAACAGTTGGCTGGCCGCCTCCGGGTCGAACCAGTCTGGCACCTGCGGCATCAGACTTTTGCCGTGTCCGGGCAGGTCAACGGCAATCACCTTGTGGCGGTGGAACAGCTCGCCCACCAGCGGGCGCATGGCAGCCACGGAGCCCATGAAGCCGTGCAGCAGCACCAGCGGTATGTCCTGCTGCTGGGATTGCCTGCCGGCGGTCGACCACTGGGTGGCGTGCAGTTTCGGGGTCGGCCCAGGCGGCAAAGTTGGCCCGTGCGTCGCCGGCTCCTGGGGGTGGGGTTTTTGTCGGTGGTGCTCGCTAAAATGGAAGGGCGGAATGTGGGCGGGTTTTAAGGCGGGGCTGGCGGGGGAGTTGGGCGAAGTGGAACTGGCCGAAGAATCAGTTGGCAAAGCCCGTTCCAGTGCGTTGCGGACGGCTTGACGGCAGTTGTCGAGCTGTTGGCTGCGGGTCGAACTCTTGCACGGCACCTCCCAAATCTGGACAGCCGTCTTGTCGGACTTCGACGTCTCATCGTCTTGGCCATCGCCCGGACTATCACCTCGTCCCCCCAGAACCGCTCGCAACTCGGACGGCTCGGACACCTTGCCATATTCCACGCCAGGCAGCGCGCCCAGAAAACCAAAATCCAGGTCATGCGGAGTGATGAACAGCCGACTGAAAATCTCAGCGGGGACGGCTTCTGCAACAGGCAGCTGAGTGAAAATTCCGCCGCCGTTGTTGTTGAACACCAGCACCCTCAGCACAACTCCTAGCTGCGCAGCCAGCACCAGCGCGCCCATATCATGCAGCAACGCCAGATCCCCCAGCAAAAGAGTAACCGGTCTGCCGCTGCCCACAGCTGCACCGATGGCACTTGAGACCATTCCGTCAATGCCATTGGCGCCTCGGTTGGCCAGCACCCTAACTCCGGCCGACCGTGCCCCGGCTGACCCTGCCCCGCCCGCGCCGGCGCCGGCCGATCGTGCTCCGGCAAAAATCTCAAAGTCCCGGATGGCGAAACTGCTGGCGACATACACCAGATCGCCGTCCTCCAGCGACCCCGCCAGAATGCGAACCGCCTGTGCCTGCGACAGCCCCTGCGTGGCATCCCCGGCCAGCACCGCAGCGATGGCTTGCCCGGCCGCCTCATCTGCCCGTTGCCACAGAGCCAGCCAGTCGTGACCTCCGGCACCGGGCCCAGAGCCAGACCCAGAACCGGAGATTGACTCGGCGGCCAGACTGAATATGTCCGCCAGGTTGCCGTGGTGAAACTCCTGGGACAAGAATTCCGGGTCGCTCCAGCTGTCGGCCATATCCAACGTCAGCGTTGGTCGGTTGTGCCTGAGGAAATCCTGCAGGGCGACGTCCAGTGGGTTGGGCCCGACACGCACCACCACTTCAGGCTGTGGCAGCAGATCACGGTTCTGGCACAGAAAGTGACCATTGCCCAAAACAGTGTTGGTCGAAGCAGTGTTGGTCGAAGCAGTGTCGGATCCCCCGGCACCAAACCTGAGTCCCGAAGTGGCTTCGCTCAGGATCGGCCAGCCCGCGGCCTCGGCAAAGCGCACCACGGCTTGTGCGGCCGGCTCGTCCAGGTCACAGCCACCCACGACCAGCACGCCCCGCTGCCCAACCTGCTTGCTGAGTTTTTTGGCCGCGACTGCGTCTGCGGCTGCATTGGCGGCTGCGTCAGCCGCTCTTGCGCCAAAATCTGCGTCTGCGTCCGTGCCCATGTCAGCTTCCATCCCAGCTTCCCATCCAGCCTCGTCCACCACAAAATCATTCGGCGGCTCCAGCGGCTTGTCCAGCGGCCAGTTGAGATGCACAGGTGCCCCCCGGCTGGCCCGAGCAAAAGCCCGCTGCGCCAGAAGACTGCCAGCCCGGGCGACATTGCCCGCCGGCGCGATGACCTCGCTGAACCAGCCAGCGTGATCGCCATAGAGTCGGCTCTGGTCTATGGTCTGCGAAGCCCCCCACTGGCGCACCGACATCGGGCGGTCGGCTGTCAGCACCAACAGCGGCACACCGGCATGTGCGGCCTCCACCACTGCGGGCAGATAGTTGGCCGCGGCCGTGCCCGAAGTGCAGATCAGAACCACGGGCGTCCGGGTCGCCTTGGCCATTCCCAGCGCCACGAAGCCGGCCGAGCGTTCGTCCAGCACGACAGCTTGCGACAGCACCTGCGAGCACAGTGCCAGCGGAGTCGAGCGGGAGCCGGGCGAGACCACCGCCGAGCGCACGCCCAGCCGGGCCAGCTGCGCGAAGAATGCCTGGCAGAAAGTGTATGTGCGGTGAGAGTTATCGGCGTCTCGGGTCATAACTCAACAGAGGCTATCGCAGTCTGCAGCTTCAACAGGGTTTCCTGGTTTTCTTTACCGGCCACCGAACCCTTGACGATGCCCGATCCGGCGAAACAATAGCTGGTCTGGGCAGCCACATCCAGCATCAGACTTCGCAGCGCCACATAGAAGGTTCCGTCGCCGCTGGCGTTCATCCAGCCGATCGGCCCCGCATACCAACCCCGATCCAGCTGCTCGTTGTCGGCGATGAACCGGCGGGCGCGGTCGCTGGGCAGGCCACACACCGAGGGAGACGGGTGCAGGGCAGCAGCCAGGTCGACGGCAGTCAATGCTCGGTGGCTCCCAAGCGTGCCGCGGATTTGCGTGGCTAGATGGACGATATTTCCCAGATCCAGAACTTCCGGCTTCAGCTTGTCTCGTTCGAGTCCTTCTCGTTCCAGGCCTTCCTGTTCCCGTCCCTCCGCGCCGGCGGGGATGTCCAACTTGACGCCTGCCTGGCTGAGCTTGTGGCGTATGTAGTCGACCACCAACTGGTGCTCGGCCAACTCCTTGGGGTCGCCGGCAAGTGCTTCGGAGTGCTGAGGCCGGGCTGATCCCGCGAGGGCTTGGCTGGTGATATCGGTGCCGTGCCTGTCCACCAGCAACTCGGGGGTGGCGCCCATGAACACCCGCTGTGAGTCGCCGCAGGCAAAGATGACGCTTGCCGGAGATTTTGCCACGCGCGAGGATTTAGCGCCACCTGTGGATTTTGCGCTACCCGGGGATGTTTGCATTAAATTGCGCAGCACTTGTTCCGGGCGCAGGGCGCAGGGCTGAGCCATCGATCGAGCTACGACCACTTTCTCCATGGCACCGGACTCCACAGTAGCGATTGCAGATTTCAGACACGTCAGATAGTTGGCTTCGGCGCGGCGGTTGAAGTTGTCTGTTGCATTGGCATCTGCGTTGGCACCTGTGCCGGCCCCGAGGGAGTGCTCGACAGTTTGGTCGGGTAGGGGCTCACGAGCCAGCTCGCAGAATTGTCGCAGCAGCTCATCGTTGGAGGTCGCGCATTCAGTGGCACTGTTTCCAGAACCGTGAGCCGAACTCTGCGCCATGAGCGCCACGGCATCGTTGCCCTGAAACATCAACAACAGCTTGGGGACGATCAGCCAGCCGGAGCCGAAGCCACCCCAGATGCCGGACAGGTCAGAGCTGTCAAAATGTCGTTCAGGCGCGAAAGCAAAACCACCCAGAGCCACGGGTGCCGGCCCGTCAAACTCCAACTGCGAGATGAACTCCTGCGCTCGGTCTGCGCCACCCTCATGGGCCGCCACCGCCCCGACTCCCAGCAAAGTCAAATCCTGGCTGGGCTGGTGCCAAAAGAACCGTCGCCCAAACTGGCCGGCCACGGCAAACCCAGCCAGCGGGTCAAGCTCAGGGCAGGGCAGCTTTTCAAGTTTCAGCGCGGCCATGGGTTTAAGCGCGGTCATGGGCTTTGGTGCCCTCCTTAGCTTTGGCGCCCTTTTTTATCTCGACGCCCTCCTGCACCAATTGCGTGCTGTGCTCCAGCAGTGCCTGGTTGAAGTGGGTGGCGATGAGCTTGACCACCAGAGGCAGCAAATGCTCCAGTTGCTGGGCAATCTCGGACTTGGACAGATCTTTGTTTCGGGCAGCAGCGGCGAACAGCTCCACCGCTTTTTGCGCGCTTGACTGGGTGTGGCGGGCGTGCTCCTGGGCCAGACCCAGCAAACCCTCGGCTGCCACACCGGAGTCGATCAGGGCCGCCGCTGCCGACAGCATCTCCACCGACTCCTGTCCGAACTTGGGTGCCTTGCTTGCCCGACCAGCAGACTTGGGGCGAATCAGACCGGCTTCAATAGCAGCCTCCACCAGACGCAGATCCAGCTTGCAGATACGCGCCAGCTGAGCAGGGGTGTAGCTTTGAGCTGTGCGGTTCTTGGCGACCAAAGCACGCAGCAGCGGGTCGTGATTATCAAGCTCGCGGATCTGCTCCAGGGTGAACCCTCGCTGCGACAAGTCCTGGACTTCCCGCAAGCGCCTGAGGTGCGACTGGTCATACAGCCCGACCCGACCTTGCTTCACCGGGGGCGACAGCAACTTGAGATGCTGGTAATAGCGGATGGTGTCGACGCTGGTGTCGGTGGCTCTGGACAGATCCTCGATGCGATAGCGCATGAGCCCATTATATGAGTAAAAACTCTAAGAGTAATAACTTAAAGCATTTCCCAGAAATTGCCAAGCACGCGGCCAAGTGCGCGCTGGCTGGGTGCGCGCCGGCTGGCAAAGTGTGCGCTAGCTGGCAAAGTGCGCGCTGGCTATCGCAGCCCTATTGCTGCGACATCGCCGCCAGCACCGCGCTGGCGTCCACTTGGCGATCCGAGCTGACCCCGTCGGTGGGTTCGCCTCCCAGGGTGGCGGCGGCCCAGTTGGTGATGGCGCCGATCAGCTCACGCAACTGACGGGGCGGCGGAAAATATTCGTCCTCGGTGATGACCGAAATCTCCTCGGTGCCGTCGGTCGGAGCCAGCCGCTGCACCACCTGCTGCACCAACTCGTCTGGCGCCGAAGCCCCGGCGGTCACGCCCACCGTGCCACGCAGATCGTCAGGCAACTCCTCGGCCGTGTTGATCCGAAACACCCGCTCGCAGCCCAACTGCTTAGCCAACTTCTCCAGCGCACGGGTGTTGGACGAGTTGGCCGAACCCACAATCACGAACGCATCGCAGCGCGGCGCAAACGCCTCCAGCGCGGCCTGGCGGTTGGTGGTGGCAAAGCACAAGTCGCTGCGTCCCGGCGTCCACATATCCTCATATCGATTTTGGGCGGCTTCGGCTATGCCGGCCCAATCCCGCTGGCTCAAAGTGGTCTGCGCCAGCAACGCCACCGGCTGTTCGAACTCAGGCAGCCCGTCCACATCGTCCAGCGACTCCACCAGATGCATGTTCTCGGGCGCAACGGCTATGGTGCCGGCCGCCTCCTCGTGGCCCAGGTGCCCGATGTATACAATCTGATAGCCCTTTTTGGCGCGCACCTTGACTTCGTGGTGGACTTTGGTCACCAGCGGACAGACCGAATCCACCACATAGCCCCCCGTGGCGTGCGCCTGCGCCACCACATCGGGTGCCGACCCGTGTGCCGACAGCATCAGCGGTGCGCCGTCGGGCACCTCGGAGATGTCGTTGACGAACCTGACGCCCAGGTTCTCAAACCGCTGGACGATCAGCTTGTTGTGGACGATCTCGTGATAGCAATATATGGGCGGCTCAAAGGCGTGCACCAGGATCGCCAGCGCCTTGATGGCCATCTCCACGCCCGCGCAAAAGCCTCGGGGGGTCGCCAGCAGGATTTTGTCGACCTGGGAGGTTGCGGTTTGCGCGGCGGTGGTTTGCGCGGTGGCGGTTTGCGCGGCAGACGGAGCCGGCGCGCCGACAGAGTTCTGGGATGAGGCAGTTGCCGTTGAGTTGGTCATATGAATAACATTAAAGGCTACCTTGACTGGTTATGCCTCTAGCTTAAAGTATATGAATTCAGGTGCCGGCCAAAGCTCCGGCCTGTCTAGCGATCGTTCGCACGACCGTTCGCGCAACCTCCCGTCCGGTCTGCCCAGGGTGGCCATCGTGGGCCGTCCCAATGTCGGCAAATCCACCTTGCTGAACCGCATTGTCGGGCGCCGGGTTGCCATCGTGGAGCAGCGCCCGGGCGTGACCCGCGACCGCAAGGACGAGCTGGCCGAATGGAAGGGCCGGCAGTTCGTGCTGACCGACACGGGAGGCTGGCTGCATGGCGGCACCGACATGGACGACAAGGTCTCGCGCCAAAGCGAGCTGGCTGTGTCGCAGGCCAACCTTTTGCTGTTCGTGGTGGACGCCACCAGCGGGGTAACCCAGCAGGATCAGCAGATGGCTGACTATCTGCATCGCCAACTGCACCGCCAGCCCAAGCCGGCATTGCTGGTGGCCAACAAGGTCGACAGCCAGCGCCAAAGCTCGCTCATCTGGGAGTTCGTGCAGCTGGGCTTCGGCGACCCGTGGCCGCTGAGCGCGTTGCATGGCGCCGGCACCGCCGACATCTTGGATGAGATCGTGTTGTGCCTGGAGGTTGGTGAGTCGCCCGCTGACTCCAACCCTGAGCCCGCCCCCGATCCCAACCCAGAACCGCTCGTCTCCGTCGCCATCGTCGGCCGACCCAACGTCGGCAAGTCCACCCTGTTCAACCGGCTGGTTGGCGACGACCGCTCGGTGGTCCACGACCAGCCGGGCACCACCCGAGACACCATCGACACCGTCGCCCAGACGTCCATCGGTCCGATTAAGTTCATCGACACGGCCGGCCTGCGTCGCAAATCCCGCATTGACGAAAACACCGAGCACTACGCCGCCCTGCGTGCCCTGCGTGCCATCGACAAAGCCGACATCGTGCTGTTCGTCATGGACGCCACCGCCGGCCTGACCCACCAGGACATGCGGCTGGCCGAAAGGGTCGACCGCTCGGGCTGCCCCATTCTGGTGCTGTTGAACAAGTGGGAGCTGCTGTCGCTGGAGCAGCGCAAGGAGATTTTGGCGGACGTGGAGCACCGCCTGGGTTTCGTGGGGGACGGCTCGGTTATCCGCATGACCGCGCTGTCGGGCAAGGGCGTGCACCGCATCCTGCCGGCCCTGGGCGATGCCGTGGCCGACTATCGCAAACGTGTCCCCACCCGCACGCTCAACAAGATCATCCGCCAGGCCCAGGCCGCCCATCCCGCACCGGGAGGCGCCCGGGTGTTGTATGCCACACAGCCCGCTACCGACCCGCCCACATTCATCTTGTTCGCCAACCGCAAGCTGCCCCAGACATATGTCCGCTATCTGGAACGGAAACTGCGCGAAGACCTGAGTTTCGGTGCCGCGCCGCTTCGGTTGCGCATCAGGCTCCGCAGCCAATAGTCTGCTGCCGCCAGCCCCCGCCCCCGCCCCCGCC
>CAZERQ010000059.1:0-7392 GCA_964514465.1 uncultured Acidimicrobiales bacterium | reverse complement strand
GACGATCCATTCGTCGCCGTCCAGCTCGGCTTTGGTGGCCAGACCAGCCACGTCAGAGCCGGCCGACGGTTCGCTGAACAGCTGGCACCAGAGCTCCTCGCCAGTGAAGCAGGGGCGCAAAAGGTTCTGTTTGAGTTCGTCCGATCCATGGGTCAAAACGGTGGGCATGCCCATGCCGATGCCGATGGGATTGACCAGCAGGTCTGAGGTGAAGCGGCCAGCTGAGCGCAGCTCGTCGTTGACGATGGACTGGGATTTGGGGTCGAGGTCAAGCCCGCCCAGGCCTTCGGGATATTGCACCGCGGCCAGCCCCCGGTCAAATTGTTCGCCACGGAATTCATACATGCTGGCGTCGGTCGGCACGTCAGCCACCAGCTGCTGGGTGCGCTGGCGCAGTTCTTCGTCTGTGATGTGGGTGGTGCTGTCAGTCATTTCGGGTGTCCTCCTTGTGCTGTCTATTATGGTAGTCGGTCTTATCCACCGAATCTGCGGGTAGGTTAATTATGATGATTTTTCAGAAACTGGACCTGCGCTGGTCGGTAACAGCTGGGCTGGCGGTCGCGGGGCTGGCCATCGCCGGCTTGCTCGCTGGATTACTGGCAGGTTGCGGCGGCAACGGAGACGACTCCACCCAGGTGCCTGTCCCATCCAGCACAACCACCAGCATTGCGGCTGCCACCAGCACAACCATCTCCTCGGTGGTGCACGAGCTGCCCGACGACCTCGTGGACGTGCAAGTGCCCGTGGCGATCGCCGGCTTGGGGGTGTTGCGGCTGGACGAGAGCCTGGATCCGCCCGACTATGTGGCCGACGACAGCTATAGCCGATGCGACATCTACACGGCCGAGATGCTGACGGCTTTGCTGGAGCGGCGGTTCAGTCTGGTTTTTGAACAGCCTGGGTTGGCGAATGCCACGGGTGCCTGCACCTGGCTGGGCGTGACCGAGGATGGGGGAACAGCTTTTGTGAATGTGCACCTGGCCAAGTTGTCGCCTGAGGTTCTGGCAGGTGATGAGCGGATTGATCCCACCATGGGCGACGGCGCCGGCGAGGTGGGCGATATTTTGCGGATCTATGCCTGGGCCGATCCGGTGTGGGAGTTGGATGCCACGACCTTTGGGCCGGGGACAGCGTTCCGCCGGGATCAGGTGATCGGGCGGATCAACGTGGCGATCCCCGAAGCACTGGATTTGAGGCAGGCCGCGATTGACGAGCGCCAGGCCGAGTTGGTGCTGTCGCAGAATTTGGCGCTGCGCCTGGAATAGGTTGCGGCTGGAGCGGTTGCTCAACCTGTAGCCTCCGATACACCCCGTCCAGCCGCCGCCCCGCAGGTTCTTTGCATCCCTCCGAATCAATGATTCCCAAATGGTAGAATGACGCGGGAAGTCTGCTATACTAGAGTTTGGAGGGTTGCCGGAGCGGACGAACGGGACGGTCTCGAAAACCGTTGTGGCCACCTGGTCACCGTGGGTTCAAATCCCACACCCTCCGCCATAGCTAAGGACACAAGCATAATTTTAAGGTAGATTGACAGGCTGTGTTGGTTTTGAATATTTTTATAAAAACCATAAATCAAATTTTTTTGAATAAACTTGCAGAAAAGAGACAAGGAGCGATCAAATGACAACCATAACAAAACCAAGTTCATCGGCTGCAAAGCCTGACTATGATACCGTTCCCATGGGAATAGAATCTTCAGTCTTCTACGAGAGTGATGGCATCTCGGTTTTCTTGGACGATATTCTGGAAATATCTGAGATTCCCGAATCATCCATTGACCTAACCGTTACCTCGCCACCGTACAACGTTGATATTCACTATAATTCACACCGTGATGACATAGCTTACGGTGAGTACTTGGAGTTCACAAGTAAGTGGTTGGAGAGATGCTATGTTCTGTCAAAAGACGATGGCAGGCTATGTCTCAACATACCTTTGGACAAAAATAAGGGTGGCCAGCAGTCTGTTTGTGCAGATATAACAAAAATTGCTAAAGAAATTGGCTGGCATTACCATTCAACAATAATTTGGAACGAGGGAAACATTTCAAGGAGAACGGCTTGGGGCTCGTGGATGTCAGCTTCTGCTCCTTATGTGATTGCTCCAGTGGAAGTGATTGTCATTCTATACAAGCATCAGTGGAAAAAGGAGAGAAAAGAAAAGTCTGAAAAAAAGAATGATATAACAAAGCAAGAATTTATGGATTGGACTAATGGAGTCTGGACATTCAATGGGCAAAGCAAGAAAGGAGCAGGTGGGCATCCTGCTGCCTATCCAGTGGAACTTCCAAAGAGGTGCATTAAGCTTTTCAGTTTCGTAGGCGACACGGTGCTAGACCCATTTTTAGGCAGTGGCTCTACGCTTATTGCTGCTCATCAGAATAACCGCAAAGGTATCGGTATCGAAATTGACGAAAAATACTGTGAAATAGCAGTAAATCGCTTGCAGCAAGAAACTGAAATTAGTTCGTAAGGGGTGATTACTTTGGCTATAGAGGAGAACAACGAAAGCAAGAAAAAGCCGACTCAGCTCGAATTATTGATGGAGTATTATCGGGCCAACCCAAATAGGGACATTCCTCATCCTGAAGTCGTTGATTGGGCGACAGAAGAATATTTGAGGAGAGTGGGAAAAGTTTTCAGGGATCCTGATAGAGGGATTCGTAAACTACATCAGGAAGGCCTGCTAATTAAGGTGGGAAAGGGGGTGTACCGTTTTGACCCTGACAATGCAGAAGTTGAAATCCTAGAGGAATTTACACAAGCACAGAAAAATGAAATTCTAGAACGTGATGGTTACAAGTGCATAATTTGTGGACTCGGAAAAGTACATGGCGCAGAACTACATGTTGATCATATCAAGCCAAAGCATCTAGGTGGGAAAGCGACAATTGAAAATGGACAAGTCCTGTGTTCCCAGCATAACTTCCTAAAGAAAAATCTTCACCAAGTTGAAGTAGGTAAAAGGATGTTTATGCGCTTACTCGAAGCTGCTAGAACTGACAATAACATGAAAATAATCGATTTCTGCAATGCCGTCCTGAAAGCCTACGAAGACTACGACATAGACGATCACATAAAATTTGGGGACTAGTTGGTCTCAAATAACGTAAGAAAACTAGCCTGCCACCTATTGACCCAGCCCTAGCCCTTGACGGCGCCGGCTAGGATGCCTCGGACGAAATAGCGCTGCAGGCTGAAGAACACCGCCAGGGGGACGGCGGCCTGCAGGAATGCGCCGGCGGTCAGCAGGTGTTCGTATTCCCCGAAGGCACCTGACAGCGAAGCCAGCTTGATGGTGGCCGGGTGCTCCGATCCTGCCGGGCCCAACATGGTGATGGCGATCAGATAGTCGTTGTAGGTCCACAAGAACTGGAATATGGCAAACGCCGCCAGCACCGGCACCGACAGCGGCAGCACCAGCCGCCAGAAGATGGTGAAGTGATCCGCCCCGTCAATGCGGGCAGCCTCAAACACATCCTTGGGCAGCGTGGACAAATAATTATGTATCAGGAAAATCGCAAACGGCATGGCGAAGGCCGTGTGGGTCAGCCAGACCGAAGTGGTGTTGCCCACCAGATCCAGATCCGGCAAAATGGTCACCGTCTTGTCAAAACCCGGCAGGGTCAGGTGCGCCCCGTTGTTGAACAGCTGCAGCAGCGGTATCAGCGCCACCTGGTTGGGGATGGCCAGCAACGAAACCGTGACCATGAACAGCCACTCACGCCCCCTGAACTCAATCCAGGCAAAGGCATAGGCCGCAAACGCCGCAATCGCAATTGGAATGATGGTGGCTGGAATGGCGATGGCGAACGAGTTCAGCAGCCCGCCCCAGATGCCCCCGGTGGCCTCGGCCGCCAGAGAACCCCGATAGTTCTCCAGCGTCAGGCCATCAAAGTTGCCCCCGAAAAATGTCCAGAACGCCTCGGTGCGCTGGACGTCCTCGTTGCGGAAGGAGTTGACCAGCAGGCTGAGCGTGGGTGTGGTCCACAAGATGACCAGCACCCACAGCACCCAGGTGGGAATGCCGCGGATGATGCCATAGACGGTCTTGCCGACACCGCGCTTGGGGGCGCCGACGGTCTCGGTTTCGTGGGCCATGGCGTGGCCGGCGGTTGCGGGGCCGGCGGCGGAGCTAGCGGGGCCGGCGCCAGCGGTTTGGTCGATGGTCGCAGTCATAGTCAGCTACACCCCGTATTTCTGCATTCGTCTGATGTTGAAATACATGATCGGCAGCACCGAGATGAACAGCACCACGGCCAGTGCCGATCCCAGCCCGATGTTGAGTTCGGTGAAGGCCCGCTGCCACATGTCGTTGGCCAGCACTTGCGTGCCGAAGTTGCCGTTGGTCATCACTTTGACGATGTCGTAGACCTTCATGACCAACACAATCAACGTGGTCACGACCACGCCGATGGTGGTGGCGATCTGCGGCAGGGTAACGCGCCAGAAAATCTGGGTTTCGGTGGCGCCGTCCACCTTGGCCGCCTCGATGAACTCGGTCGGCACCGCCTTGATGGCCGCCGAGAATATCACCATGGCGAAGCCGGTCTGAATCCAGATCAGCACCAGCATCAGCCAGATGTTGTTGAACGGCAGCTCTGTCGCCAGAAAGAATATCGGATCAGCCGCGGGCTCCAGCAGTCGTTCGCCTTGTGGCAATCGCTCCCCGGCTTCGGTCAGCGCCAGGACGCCTTCGGGTATGTCCGAGCCGGTGGCCACCACTTCGCCGTCCACCACATAGCGCGACTCCGAGTTGGCGATGTTGGGCCGCACCATGAAAAAGCTCAGCGCACCCGCGCCCAGCGCGCCCAAGGCCGGCAGCGCGACCAGGTGCGGGCGGCCCCGCCCGAAGTTGGCGCCGCACACCACCAGCAAGAACATGCACACCAACAGCAGCACCACCAGCGCCAAGAAGCCAGACCAGCCGAACGGCAGCCAGGACAGCCACGACAGCGAGCCGACCGACAGCGATCCGTAATAGCTCATGCCTCCCAGACCCGGCCCGATCAGGCGATAGAGCAAAAAGCCGGCCACCAGAGCCGCCAGCATCCCGCCGATGGCCGCGTTCTTGGATCCCGTCTGGATGCACATGCCCACGAACAGCAACAACCCCGCGCAGAACCCCAGCAACACGAATGTCCCCAGCCAGACGGTCCAGCTGTCGGAGATGCTCAGCTCGCCGAAGCCCACCCAGACCGCGTTGAACACACCCGTCTGGTTTCTGGTCTCGGGCCGGGCGATATAGAGGAACCGCCAAATCAAGCTGGCGCCCACGAACGAGATGGCCATGGGCAAAAAGATCAGCGACTTGGCGACCGATTCCAGGCGCGCACGGTCGGTCAGCACGGCAATCATCAGCCCCAGCGATGTGGTCAGAATGGTCACGAAGAACACCCACCACAGGTTGTTGATCAGCGTTCCCCGGATGGTCGACAGCACGGCGATGGCCAGCAGGAACCAGCCGATGACCATGGGCGAGATGGAGCCAGCCGACAGGCGCATTTGCTTGTCGGGCGAGGTGAAGCGGCGGAACAGGAACACCACCAGCGCAATGCCCACCAGCACCGCGCCCCACCAGGTCAGCCTGCTGGTGAAGAAATCCCAGCCGCTTCTGAAGTCGAGGCTGTCCTTGCTGGTGAAGATGAAGCCGTAGTTCTCGAACCAGCCGAACTCCGTGGCTGCCCTGCCGTCGCGCCTGAAGTTGAGATACAGCGACAGGTATATGGTGCGCACCAGCGGAATCAACAGGCCCATTGAGATGAAGCCGAGGGCTGGCGCCAAGAAGATGTATTTGCGTGCGCCCAGATCCACTTTGGCTCGTTTGGCGCTGTCCGGGTTGTTTGTCAGCGCCAGGCGCACACCCAGCAATAAAAACGCGACCAGCGAAAGCACGACCGCTTCCCAGCGGGTGCCTGCCCCTAACTCGGCTCCGCCCCAGGCGCCCAATGTCCAGCCGGCCGATGCCCCCACCAGCCCCCAGTTGCGCGCGCCCAGCGTGGTGCGCCGAAATGCCAGACCCAGCAGGGCGAAGATGGCTGCCACCACTGCTGCGGTCACGACTGCCGCCAGCCAATCCATCTGCGGCAGGGTCTCAGATTTTATGCCCAAGCCTTCGCCCACACCCAACACTCCCATGATGGCCAGCGCATAGAGCAGGCGGTCATTGGGGGAGTTGGTTTGGCTGAGCAAGGCCAACAGCAGCCCGCCGCCCAACAGGCCCACCAGCGGCCAGAACACAAAGCGCGGGCCGACAGAGCTCATTATGTTGTTGCCCTCCAAGATGATGAAGTTCAGCATTCCGAACAGGCCACCCACGATGGCGCTGAAGGATGTCCAGCTCTTGGTGGGCAGGTTGAACAGCAGGTTGAAGCCCACGAACAGAGCCGCCGAGATGGCCAGCGCCACCAGGATGCGGATGACGGTGGAGTTGATCTTGTCGATGTCCAGCGGCAGGGCGTCCCACAGCCGGACGATCACATTGAGCGCCACCCAGGAGAGTGCGAAGATGACCAAAAATCTGCCGAGCTTGTGGCGCAGGAAGAACTCCTTGATTGCCGCGAGCGTCCGGTCGCGCAGCTCGGGCATCTTGTCGCGCAGCTCAGGCATTCTGGGTGGTGTGAATGTCTGGTCAGTCATTAGTGCGATTGTAGCACATTAATTTGTGGCGTGTTAAGTTTTTGGTTTTGCTGGCGCCGGGCTGGCGCGGCGGCCAGCGCGAACCCCCTTAACTGCAAAAGGCGGCAACCCCCCGAAGGAGGCTGCCGCCCAAAGCAGTGTTATATGTTTGGCGCTTGCCAAATTTGGCGCTCGCCCAGCTAGGCGTCTGCCAAATCAGGCGTTCGCCCAACCGGGTCTAGCCTAGTTAGGCCAGGAGGCGTCTATGTCTGCGGTTGCTTCCTCGATGGACTTTTCGCCGTTGACGGCGTCGGTTCCTACGGTCCAGAAGGTGCCAGCGCCGACTGCGGCGGGCATCAGGTCAGAACCGTCGAAGCGTGCGACAGTGGCGCTGGTCAGGATGTCTAGGAACGACTGCTCCAGTCCGGAGTAGTAGCTCAGGTCCTGATCCAAAGCAGCCGACAGGAAGCCGGACAGCTCGTTGCCGCTGATTTCCTTTTGTGCTCTCTGGCGCTCAACTGCGTATTCCGCTGAAGACAGATAGTTCATCACGGCCCAGACCTCGGGCGCATCCCTGAAGGCGGAGGCGATGGTGCCTGCCACCAAAATGGGACGGTCATCGGCATTTTCGGCTGGGAAGTAGAACACGTCAACCGCATCAGGATTGCTTGGGTCAGCAAACGCCGTGCCTTCGGGGAAGAAGCTGGCGAAGAACGAAGCCTGGCGGTGCATCATGCAGGTGCCGTCCACCAAAGGCTCGGTGTTGTCCTGGAAC
>CAZERQ010000058.1:0-8911 GCA_964514465.1 uncultured Acidimicrobiales bacterium | reverse complement strand
CGGCGGGGGCGCGGGCGGCGGCGGAGGTCGCGGCCAGTGGGACAACCGGGCCGGCTTCAACGATGGCGGTTCCGACTCCGGAGGCGGCGCAGACGCTGGCGCAGCCGGGGGTGACGGAGGAGCCGGTGGCGCCGGGGGTGGCGCGCCAGCCGGCGGACAGGAAATGGAGGAGCCCTTCTAGTCAAAGGGCCAGGTCGCAAGGGTTGGTCACCAGGACGTTCGGCGTTTCAGGCTGACCAACCCCACCGACCGTCAAACAAAAACACCAACAACCGAAAAAACACCAAACAAAACTGGAGCAACGATGGCAAGACCACAAAACCGGGGCCGCCGAATGGGAGGCCGCAGGCGCATGCGAAAAAAAGTGAGCGTCCTGACCAAGGAGAAAATCGAATACGTGGACTACAAGGACGTGAACCTGTTGCGGCGGTTCATTTCCGACCGGGCAAAAATCCGCGCCCGCAGAATCACGGGCAACAACGAGCAGCAGCAGCGGGCGGTGGCGCTGGCCATAAAGAACGCCCGGGAGATGGCGCTGTTGCCATATGAGAATCGTGTCACCAGCCAGCGGCGCATATTGGAAAGCGGACAGTTCGGCATCTTCACGCACGAAGACGCCCTGGAAGAGCAGGCTGAAAGGGAATATTTCACCTCCGGAGATGGTGCGCCAGACGGCATTTCTGCAGGAGGTGGCCCATCCGCCGCCACCGAAGACGTTTCCCCCGCGAGCGACTTTGGCGACGACCCAGCTGGGCCTGCCGATACCGCTGCCGCCGACGCCCCAACCGACGCCGACGCCTCTGCCGAAACCGACTCCTCAATCGCCGACGCCTCAGCCGGCGCCGACGCCCCAACCGCCGCCGATGCTACTGACGTCGACACCTCAGCCGGTGCCGACGCCACCACCGATGCCCCAGCCGCCGACTCTGCCGCCGACGCCCCAGCCGACAATGACGAACCACAAGGAGCCCAATGATGCGAGTGATTCTGCGCCAGGACGTAGACGACCTGGGAAAGCAAGGAGATGTGGTGGCCGTGGCTGACGGCTTTGCCCGCAATCATCTCATCCCCAAAGGTTTGGCGCACAAGGCCACCCGGGGAGCCGAAAAAGTTGCCGAGCGAACCCGCGAAGTCAGGCACCTCCAAAATGTCAAGGAACTGGAGGAAGCCCAGGAAATCGCCAACCGACTTGCCAGCGTCAGCCTGACGATCGCAGCCCGGGCCGGCGAGGAAGGCAAACTATACGGCTCGGTTACGGCAGCCGACATCCAGCAAGCCCTGTCCGAACAGCTCAACATCGACTTGGATCGCAAGACCATCGCCCTCAAGCAGACCCTGCGGGAGCTGGGAGAGCATTCAGTTGAGCTGAACCTGCACGAGGAGCTGGCCGCCAGCGTTGCGGTGAATGTCGTAGCCCAATAGTCACTGACTGACATAAAATCTGGCGGACTTTCCCGACCCGCCAAGTCGAGCTTCCAACCTCTTTTTTGGGTTATCCCACAGCCCTGTGCAAAACCCGAAATCCACAGCCGGATAAGGGTTTTCCCCAGCACAAACCAGCTCGGCTTTTCGCCCGGCCCCGCCCATTGCGTGCCCCCGTCAACGCAGGTCTCGCGCCCGGCCCCAAAACCACACAGGTTTTCCACAGCACCGCGAGCCCAAAAACAGCTAAATCCACAAACCACCAACCTTTTCCACACGATTTTCACACCAAATTTCAGGAAATAAACAGCCAAATGAGAGAAAAATGTCAGACCCCTCATTCATAATATAAATATGTCTGACTTTTCCTCTTTCTCAGCCCCCCCAAGCGACTATCAAAACCGGGCCAGAGGCGGCCCCGGCAATCCGGGTGGCCCCGGTGGATCCGGCCGCGGTCAGTCCCGAGGCCCTGGCGGCGGCCAACAAAATGGTTTCAGGCCCGGCGCTGGAGCCAACGGAAGCTACGCCAACGCAAACTTTGCCGGCGCGCAGAACATGGCGCCCAATCCGCTCAGCGACAACCGCCCGCCCCCCAACAATCTGGAGGCCGAGATGGCCCTGCTGAACGCCATGCTGTTTAGCCCCCAGGCTATCGCCGACGCCACCGAGGCCGGCATCAAGGACTGGCATTTCTATTCCCCCGTCCACGCCACCATCTTTGCTGCCATCACCGATCTGGACATGTCCGGCCAGCCGGTCGACATCATTACCGTGTCAAACAAGCTCCGCTCCTACAGCGACTTCAAGGCCATCGAGGGCGAGAAGGTTTTGCTTGACCTCCAGTCGACCTCCCCCGTCATCGGCCACGCCTCGCATTATGCCCGCATTGTAGTGAACCACGCCCTGTTGCGCAAGCTGATCGACAACGCCCACAGGGTGATCGACATCGGCTACAGCCAGCCGGAAGACGTGGGCCGCGCCATTGACGAAGCCGAAGGCGTGTTTTTCTCCGCGTCCCATGACCGCTTCGCGCAGTCCGATGAGCACATCGGGGAGCTGATGGAACAGGCGCTGGAGCGGATGGAGATGCTGTTCAACCAGCGAAGCGAAGTCACCGGCATCCCGACCGGATACAAAGGATACGACAAACTGTTGCTCGGCCTTCAGCCGTCCAATCTGGTTGTGGTAGGCGCACGCCCCTCGGTGGGCAAGACAAGTTTCGCGCTCGGGATGGCGCTCAACGTCGCCCTCAAGACCGACCACGCGGTGCTGTTCTTCTCGATGGAGATGAGCAAGCTGGAGCTGGCCCAGCGCATGGTGGCCGCCGCCGCGAAAGTCGACCACACCAGAATTCGCACCGGGCAGCTGCGCAAGGAGGACTGGGCGAAAATAACCGATGCCATGGCCGCGCTGAAGGACAGCAAGATTTGGATTGACGACAGCCCCGCGCTGACGACCATGGAGGTGCGCGCCAAGGCCCGGCGGTTCGCCCACAAGGAAACTCTGGGGCTGATAATCGTCGACTACCTGCAGATTATGACACCCTATGGACGCAAGAGCGAGAGCCGTGCGGTGGAGGTCGGCGAGATGAGCCGGGATCTGAAAATCCTGGCCCGTGAGATCGAATGCCCGGTGGTGGCGCTGTCGCAGTTGTCCAGGAGTTTGGAGACCCGCACAGAGAAGCGGCCCATGCTGGCGGACCTGAGGGAATCGGGATCCATCGAACAAGATGCCGATGTGGTTACGTTCTTGTATAGGGACGAGCTCTACAACCAGGAGAGTGCCGACTACGGGGCCGCCGAAGTCATCGTCGCCAAGCACAGGGCAGGGCCGCTGGGGACAGTGAAGATGAGATTCCACAAGGAGTTCAGCTATTTCGTCGACTTTGAGGATGAGGCCTGGGCTGAGTAGCTGTTTGGGCTGAGTAGCTACTCGGGCTGAAGTCGGCGCGCCCGGCCCACGCGCCTGCCCCGCGTTGACCTGGGGCCGCGCCGCCTTGCGTTGACTTGTGGGCCGCGCCGTCCCGCGCGAATTCGCTCGCGCCCAGCGCTTTTTCGTCCTGTTCCATCAGCGCCAATTGTTCGCGCCACGCGCCTCCCACCCGCGCGCCGTGGCCGGTTTTCCATGCAAAATCGCCAAAATTCGCGAATTTGGCAAGAAATTTAAGAAATTTTGGAGAAATTTGGGCGTTTTTGGGTCTCTGTGCAGTCGCGGTGTGTTAAAACAGAATTATGACAAACATAATTCCCACAGCACCAACCCCTCCAACTCCGAGCCCCGCGCGACAGCCAGTGCCGCGTCCGCCCCAGTCGTCGCCAGCGCGTCCCGCGCAGCCGTCGGAGTCGCGTCTGTCCCTGCCGTCGGCGTCGCGCGCTGCTTTGCCGCCGCCGCGCCCGACTCCGTCGCAGCTCACCCCAAGACTTGCCCGCGGCGCCGTCGTCGTTCTGGCGATTCTCGCTTTGGCGGCCGCGCTCCTGACGGGCTGTTCAGGTGGCGATGATGACAGCTCCGCTCCAGAGGACAGCATTCCAGCAGAACCGCAATTCGGCTACACCGGCTATGACACCCCAACCGGCCTGGAAACCGCGCTGGTGCAATCCGAGCCAGCCAGCGACCAGCTCTACCCAGCCCCAACGACCTCCACTGAATCCGAGTCCGCACCGGCCGACGTCGAGGCAGCTGACCCAGACTCAGCCAACACCGACCCAGCCGGCACCGCGCCCGCCGCATCTGAGCTCGCGCCCGGCCCCGACAACCTGTTGCTACGCCACCTGCACAACCTGGACGCGCCCGCGGCGGTGGACGAACTGCACCAACTCAGATACGACAGCCAGCAAGTTTGCGGTTCGCAAAGTTTCACGCCGGATTACTCGCTGCCCGATGAAATGACGCAGGCGATAGTCACCCCCGAAAACGCGCTTGTTACTTCCTATGATGTGGCCACAGCCGTCTGGGACTACTATCACACAGTCAGCCGAACCTATCAGCAACCCGCCCTGGAAAAACTGCTCTGCCTGACGAGAGTCACAACCGCCCCGAAGCTCAAGTGGCGTTGGGAGGATCTGCGGGGACTGGTGGCGGGTGATGCCTCGGTGACGTTTTTGCTGCCCACAGATGTTGAGGTGCTGGGCCTGCTAACCGGCACCGCGATGGCGGTCGCCTGTCTGCCCCCGCGGGCATATGGAGAATTGTCGGCGAACGACCTGGCGATGGCAACCTTGATGTCGCTTCGCTGGGCGGGCAGCAGATGGCGGGTCAGCACCACACAGGATTTTCCGGGCAAGCCGTGTGACGAGTTGGCACAGGAGATGACGGAAACGATGGAGAGCGAACTGACCAGCACCGGGGAGGGTTGGATAATGATATGAAAGCGTGGCGCCGCCACACGCGGCAGTTCCATTTGAGTTTTGGTTGAGTCAAGTCAGAAGGACGAGGTTGATTTAGTTCTTGGTTAGAGACGTAAAGGCTAGTTACGATGGTTGAGTTGAGTATTTGAGTCAGTTTGTTTCGGCATTATTTTGCCCTTATTCCCCGGCTCCGATCGGGTTCGAAATTTCAAATACAAAAAGGAGAAGACCCATGAAAAAAGGGAAAGCCAGAAGGAATCGGCCAGCTTGTGGACAGTCCGGGAAAGCACCGGGCGACACGCAAAATGTTGGCACCCACCAGATATGGCAGCCCGCGCCCAGCCCGCCGCCAATGTCTCGCCCGCCCGCGCCCAGCCCGCCGCCCGCGCCACCGGCTACGCCCGCGCCTGGGTGCGCAAACGTTATCGCCGGAGGGCCCCAAACCAGGCGCATCCATGCCCTGGGCAAACTAATCAGCTGCCGCATGCTGACGACGCTGGTGATGCTGGCGGCCATCTTTTCCATCGGGCTGTCGGTTTCAGTTAATTCCGACCCCGCTGCCGCCCAGTCGTCGTCCAGCATCGCGACCACCTGCGAGCCCGGCACCTTTTATTTCGGCGGCGGCTGCGTGCCGTGCAGCTACAACACGTCCCAATGCTCCAGCCCGACCGCCTGTGGCGCCGGCACTTTTCGGCTTTGGGGATCCTGCGTGCCGTGTGCGCATAACCCATCCCAGTGCCAACCCCCGGCCAGTCCGCCGCCACCGCCTCCGGTCGTCCAGAACCAGGCCCAGCAGAACCAGGCCTCCACCCAGGAAAACCGGGTGCACGTCAACACCATCTCAAAAATCGAGGCACCCAACTACAACCTGGGCGTGCACGACCGCACCCAGGAGACCAACAAGGTGTGCACGGTTGTCGGCGCCCCGGCCTATTCCTTCACTCCCGACGGTGCCGCCACCGGAGCGTGCTCGTCCAGCGCCGAAAAATATTTTGACGCCTCGGCCTCGTGCCCGCAGGGAACGCATCGCCGGCCCAACGGCAACTCCGGGCAATATTGGTGCAACTCCGACCGGACCGACTATCTGATCAACAACCTGGTCATCGGGCACACGGTCTGCATGCGGGGAGCTCTTTGGATCGCCCAGGACGGACGATGCTTTTACTGCAACCGGCAAAACGCCAGGGGCGTGCTGCTGGACAGGAACTCGTCTTTGACCAGACGGGCGTGCATCTACCAGACGGGATCCGCCTCCAGCACAACGGCGGCCGCATCCACCACCGCGCCCACCACCACAAGGAGAACCGTTGTCCCGCCGACGACCACGCGGGCCACAACCACCTACACGACATTGCGCCCGACCGCCACCACCCGTCCGACCGCCCCCCGGCCGACCACCACCAGGATTCCTTCGACCACCGTCCCTCCGACCACGGCCCCGCGTCCGACCGTCGCCACCACGACCACCGCCGCGCAACCGCCCACGTCCAGCGGGCCCACCATTCCGGAGGTGGCGCTGAGATGGTCGCCGCAGAATGCGATAACGCAGATGCCGCTGTTTGTGTGGTTGGATGTCATCAGCGGCGCGACCGAACAGGTCTGGACTGACGGGTTCGGAAGAACGTTTTCCTCCAGCCTGCGGGTGGATACCATGACCTGGAATTTTGAGGTTGAAAACGGCGCTGGGCGGCGCTGGGTTGACACGGTGCCCTGCTCGGGACCGGGCGCATCCTGGCGAGCCGGATGGCTAGACCGCAACGGCATACCAACTGGTGTCGCTCGCTCGCAGGGCGCGTGCTGGTATACCTATCGGCACATGGGTGACGGGCTGCCGCGCGATGTTTCGGTTGAGATCATTTGGTCGGTGAGGAGCTGTCAGACCCTGCCGTCCGCCGGGGCCTGCGAGACGACCAGATTTCTTCAGACGAAGCAGTCAAGCATATATGTAACTGAAATCCAGGCGCTTTTGAATTAGGATTTGGGTATGAGATTTGCTGGCTGCGTTTTTGCGGGCGCGGGCGTCTGCCCGGGTTTTGGTGGCGCGTCCGTCCGCCTGGGTTTTGATGGCGCGTCCGCCGGCCCAGGGAGGCAGCAATGTATCTAGGGGAGGACTTTTTGGGCTGGATTGTGCTGGCGCTGGGTTCGGCCATGGCGGTCGGAACGATGTTTGCCCTGCTTCGGCCGCGCCAGGTCGGGGCAGCCAAAGAAGGAGACCTACCCAAACCCCCGATTGTCAGAAGCGTCATCATGATCGTGGCCGGCACACTGGCCGCCATCTGGGCTCTGGCTAGTCTGGTGGCGGCCTAGCGCTCGGCCAGTTCATCAACCACAGGCATTCCAAGAGCGAAGCACAAAAGAAACAGGAGGAAAAATGGAACAGTTCGTGAAGCTGGAGCTTTCACCCGAGACCAGGGTCGCCACCTTGCTGTTGGACAGGCCGCCGATGAATGCCATCAGTGCCGAGGTTTGCGTTCAGTTGGACGAAGCGGCGCGGCAGTTGAAATCAAACCACGACATCGGGGCGGTGGTGATCTGGGGAGGCCAAAAGATTTTTGCCGCGGGCGCAGACATAACAGAATTCCCCGCAAGGAGGTCAGGGGAGGCTGGCGGAAAGGACGGTGGCGCGGGTGGTGGGAGCGCTGACGATGGCAAGGGCGACGGCGCGGGCAAGAGCGACGGCGAGTCTGGGGTTGGCCCGCCCAGTTCGATCTCTGATGCCTTCACCGCCATAGCCGATCTTCCGCAGGTCACAATTTCTGCCGTGAACGGCTATGCCCTGGGCGGCGGCTGCGAGCTTGCCATCTGCACCGATTTCAGGGTGGCCGGCGAGGACGCAGTCTTTGGCCAGCCGGAAGTGCTTTTGGGAATAATCCCGGGCGCGGGAGGAACCAAGAGGCTGCCCAGATTGGTGGGGGTCAGCAAGGCAAAGGAGCTGATGTATACCGGCAGGAGGGTGCCGGCCCAGGAAGCCCTGGACATTGGACTTGCAGACGAGTTGTGCCCGGCGGATGAGGCCTACCCCCGAGCTTTGGAGTTGGCCGAGCAATACGCCAAGGGGCCTGCCTCGCTGCGCAATATCAAAAAGTCAGTCGATGAGGGCTACGACCTGCCCATGGACGAGGCGTTGAGTCTGGAGAGCCAGGAGTTTCGGGCATCCTTTAGAACCGAGGACGCCAAGATCGGGGTCAAGAGTTTCCTGGAGAACGGGCCCGGCAAGGCCACCTTCACGGGGAAGTAGGCGGGCTGGCGAGTTGGGCTGGCGGGCTGGGGGGTTGGGCTGGCTCGGGGCGAGTCGGGTTGGTGGCGCTAGCTTGCCAGGAATTCCTCCACCTCTCTTTTGGCTTCGCTCAGATTGTCGCCGTCAAATTTCACTTCGTGTATATCCGGGAGGCAGCTGTGCTGGCTTCTGGGTATGAACAACAGCACACAGCTATCGACCTTTTCGCCGGTGGTCCTCTCGGTGGCCAGGGCATAGGCCGCGATCTGCAGCCGATATTTTGCCAGTTTGGTTTGAAAGTGTTCCATGGTTGCTGAGTTGTCGGTCTTGTAGTCCACAACCACGAAGCTGCCGTCATCGTTGCGGTAGATGAGGTCGACACATCCGTCCAACAGCTTCTGGTTTGCCTCACCGAAGTCAAAGGCAGCCGACAAATATATCTCCTTCCAAAGTGCTTTCGCTTCGCTGGCAGCTCTGACGCAATCGGCATCCAGGGCTCTTTTGGCCAGCTCCGCGATTTCCTGTTTGTGCTCCAGATCATAGAGACCGAAGGCGGCAGCCTGGATGTTGGAGAGGTCGGCAAGAGTTTGCGCAAGCTCAGCATCGGTCAAGCGTTCCAGTGAGCGCAGGTCAAAAGTTTGCAGCACCGCGTGAACGGCGCTGCCCACATTGGTGGCCGCCCGGCCGATGCTGGAGTCGCGCGGCGTCTGCCAATCCACGTCCTTGGTTTCGATGTCTTGGGTTTCGATTTTTGCAATCTCGGTAGCATCTAGAATTTCACTTGCGGGCATGTTGAGCTCGTTGGCGTTGGCAATGCCTGAGGCACTCCAAATTCTTTGCTGACGGCTGGCTTGCTTGGCACTTTGAATTCGGGTCTGCCACTCAGCAAAATCGGAGAGCGGCGCGGGGGTGGGTTGTGCGGGGG
>CAZERQ010000057.1:0-6372 GCA_964514465.1 uncultured Acidimicrobiales bacterium | reverse complement strand
CACCTCATCAGAAGTAACCCCGAAATCGGAGATGGCACGCTCAAGCCCGGCCGCAGCCGAATCGTTGAACGACTGATCCCCACGACCGCCGATGTCAAACACCAACCCCACATGAATCCCCTCCGGAGCCGGAGCGGCAGTGGTGGCAGGCGCAGCAGTGGTCGCGGCTGGGGCTGCGTCGTCGTCATCATCGTCGTCGCCGCAGCCGGATGCTATAAGTGCTGTCGTCAAAAAGACACCCAGGATGAGTGTCATCAGACGCCAGAGTTTTCTGTTTTTCATTTTTGTTGCTCCTTGTGGTTTTAGGAATAGGTTTGCTTAGCAAAAGTTTAGTGTTTTTTGCCGGGCCGAGTGCTAAGTTTTCAGCCGGCACTAATATAACTAATGCAATGTTAGCACAGATTTGGTGTTTGGTGCAAATATATGGCGGATTTAATTTGTGAGCCGGTGGCGGCGCGGGGCGTGGGTTGGGCGCGGAGCGGACGGCGACACGGCGCAGATGCAGACACGGCGGGGACGGTAGCAAGGCGCGGCGCGGGCATAGGTTTCGGGCGCGCCGACATAGACTGCATAAATAATGTATCTGGATGTTGCCCAGGTTTTCCCCGAGATTGCCCAGGACCTTGAACGTGTGGAGGAGCGGCTGCTGCGTGAAGTCAAAAGCGACCTCAGCTTCGTCACCGAGGTGGCCAGCCACCTGATTGTGGCCGGCGGCAAGCGCATTCGCCCCAGCCTGACGCTGGCCTGTGCGGGCATAGCTTCGCTGCCGGTGCCCGAGGATTCCATTGCCGGGGCGGTGTCGGTGGAGCTGGTTCATCTGGGGTCGCTGCACCATGACGATGTGATGGACGGGGCCTCCACCCGCCGGGGCGTGGCCAGCGTGAACGAACGCTGGGACGTGACCACGGCTGTTTTGTCGGGCGATTTTTTGCTGGCGCGTGCCTCGGTTCTGGCGGCACAGGTGGGCACCGAGTTCTCCGAGCTGCTGGCGGCGACCATTGCCGAGCTGTGCGAAGGGCAGATTTTGGAGCACCAGGATGCGCACAACTGCGACCGCACCATCGCCAGCTATGAGACCTCCATCAGCGGCAAGACGGCTTCTTTGCTGTCGACTTCGTGTCGCATCGGCGCCATCACTGCCGGGCTGTCGCGCGACGAGATCGAGGCGGTGACCGAATTCGGGCGCAGCTATGGCATGGCCTTTCAGATTCTGGACGACATCAACGACCTGACCAGCGACCGCCAGGCCATGGGCAAACCCAGCGGGCAGGATCTGATGGAGGGCAACTATACCCTGCCGGTGCTTTTGACTTTGGGGGCCGGCGGCGCAGGCGCAGACGGGGGGACGGGCACCGGCGCAGATGGGGGGACAGGCACCGGCCAAACACTGCGGGAGCTACTGGAGTCCGGACTGGACGAAACGAAACTTGAGCAAGCGTTGGAGCTGATGCGCTCAGGCGACGGCATTGACCGGGCGCGCGATGTGGCCCGCAGTTGGGCCGACAAAGCCAGCGCCGCCCTGGAGGTCGTGCGGGACAACGCGCATTCGCAGAAGCTGCGGTCCGTGACCAGTCAGTTGGCCAAGTCAACTTTGGGGGGCTGAACCCGGCGAGGGCGAGCCGGATGGTCAGGCGCGCGGGCGCAGCGTGGGAAACAGCAGCACGTCGCGGATGGCGTGCTGGTCGGCCAACAGACCCACCAGACGATCGATGCCAATTCCCAGACCGCCGGTGGGCGGCATGCCATATGACATGGCGAACAGGTAGTCCTCGTCTATCGGCATGGCCTCCATGTCCCCCTGCTGGCGATAGCCGGCCTGGGCCTCGAAACGCTCACGCTGCTGGTCGGGGTCGGTCAGCTCGCTGAAGGCGTTGGCGATCTCACGGCCGGCGATGATCAGCTCGAAGCGCTCGGTGAAGCCAGGCTTGTCGGGGTGCTCCTTGGCCAGAGGCGAGACCTCCAGAGGATAGTCCAGCACGAAGGTCGGCTCCCAGATGTTGGGCTCGCAGGTCTTTTCATATAGCTCGGTCAGCAGCTTGCCCGGCCCCCACCACTGCTGGACGGAAACCTCGTGCGCCTGGCAAAGCGACCGCAGCTCGTCAATCGGGGTGTCCAGGCTCAGCTGTTGGCCCAGCTGCTCGTGCAGCAAGTCGAGCATGGTGACTTCGCGCCAGGGACGGGACGGGCCGGGCGCGGCGGAAGTGGCCGTGGCGCCAGGATCCAGATCAAGCTCACGCTCGCCATAGCTCAACCTCAAACTCCCCAGCAGCTCCTGCGCCAGATGCACAATCAGCTCCCGGGTCAGCCGCATCATCGTGCGATAGTCCCCATAGGCGCAATACAGCTCCAGCAGCGTGAACTCCGGATTGTGCCGGGTGGACAGACCCTCGTTGCGGAACACCCGTCCAATCTCATAGACCTTCTCCAGCCCGCCGATCACCAGCCGCTTGAGATACAGCTCGGGCGCGATCCGCAGAAACAGATCCATGTCCAGCGCCTCGTGGCGGGTCACGAACGGCCGGGCCAGCGCGCCGCCGGGCACGGGATGCAAGATGGGCGTCTCCACCTCCTGATAGCCGCGCCCGTCCAGCCACCGTCTGGTTTCCGACAGCAGCCTGGAGCGCAGGGCGAAGGTGTGGCGGGCTTCGGCGGTGACCCACAGGTCGAGTTCGCGTTGGCGATAGCGGGTGTCGGGGTCGGACAGGCCGTGCCATTTGTCGGGGAAGGGTTGGTGCGTGCGGGCCAGCACCTGCCAGCCGTCCGCCTTGACCGACAGCTCGCCGCGGCGGGTGGTCATCACCTCGCCCGTGACGCTCAGCCAGTCGCCGATGGAGCAGTCGCAGAACTGGTCGAAGTCGGGGGTGCTGGCGGACGGGGCGAAGATTTGGATGCGGCCCGTGCTGTCTTGCATGGTGGCAAAGGCCAGCTTGCCCTGAACCCGGCGCAGCATCAGCCGTCCGGCAATGTGGCGCTGCTGACCGGTGCTGGTGCCGGCTTCCAGGTTTTGGAATTCGGCGGCGACGGATGCGATGGCGGCCTGGGCGGGCGGCGCTGCCTGGGCGGACGGCGTGGACGGGCCGGGCTGGGCCGGGTCGACGGGGGACGGCGCGGACGGGTTCATGGCTGCTGATTCTTGTCCCATACCATGCGCAGACCATGCAAGGTCAGCCACGGCTCAACTCGGTCGATGGCTTCGCAATAGGGCACGATCACATCGGCGATGCCTCCCGTGGCCAAAATGGTGATGCCGGCGGTGGCTTTGCCCCCGTCGGCCAGACCCCCGTCTGACATCTCCTCGCAAAACAGCCGGCACAGACCATCCACCTGGGCGGCATAGCCATACAGCACACCCGACTGGATCGACTCCATGGTGCTCTTGCCGATCACGCTACGAGGCTTCAGCAACTCAATGGCCGCCAGCGCCGAGGCCCGCTCCACCAGCGCATCTAAACTGATCTCCACGCCCGGGGCGATGGCGCCGCCCAGATATTCGCCCTTGGAGCTGATGGCGTCAAAGGTCGTGCCGGTGCCGAAGTCCACCACGATGCAGGCGTCCCGGCAGAGGTCGAACGCGCCGGCTGCGTTGGCGATCCGGTCGGCCCCGACTTCACGCGGGTTGTCGTATAGGATGGCGATGCCCGACTTCACCCCGGGCGCCAGCACCACCGGTTCGCAGGTCAGATAGCGGGCGGCCATGGAACGCAGGCTGGCGGTCACCCGAGGCACACCCGAGGAGATGGCCACCCCGCCGATGTCGGTCAGGAAGTTGCGGCTGTGGCCCGACAGGAAGCCGTCGAACAGCACCGCCAACTCGTCTTCGGTGCGGCTGGCCACGGTGGCGATGCGCCAGTGCCCGACCAGTCCGGCCGAGGCGTTTTGGGTGTGGGCGTGGCCGGCTTCGTATATGCCGATGACGGTCTGAGTGTTGCCCACGTCAATCACCAGCAGCAGTTTGTCTTGTGGCAGTGCGTCTTGTGGCAGTGCGTCTTGTGGCATGGGTCAGTTGGGTTGGGCCGCGGTGGCGGACGGAGTGGCGGTCGCAGCGGCGGACGGGTCGGACGGGGTGACGTCCAGACCGATGTCCAGTGCCCGGGCTGCCCCGATGAGCGAGCCGCAGGATATGGCGTCTATGTCGAGGTTCAGGTAGTCGTCTATATTTTCTAGGGTAATGCCTCCCGACACTTCAATATAGGGGGTGGGGGTGCCGCCGGCGCGGCGGGTGCTGTCGGGCTGTGGCTGGCCGTCGGACTGGCACTGCTTGACCAGACGCACAACCTGGGCCACTTCCTCGGGCGTCATATTGTCCAACAATATGGCATCGGCCCCAGCCAGCATCGCCTGCTGTGCCTGCTGCGGGGTGTCGCACTCAACCTGGATCTTGTGGTCGGGCCAGTTCTGTCTGGCTTGGGCGACCGCCTCCGGGATCGCAAGCGCGCTCAGGTGGTTGTCTTTCAGCATGATCCGCTCCGACAGGTTGAGGCGATGGTTGGTGCCGCCGCCGGCACGCACCGCAGCCTTCTCCAGTGTGCGCAGCCCGGGGGTGGTCTTGCGGGTGTCCAGCACGGCTGGTTGCGCCCGGGCGCGGTCGGTGAATTTTCGGGTGTGGCTGGCGATGCCCGAAAGATGGCTCAAAAAATTGAGCGCCACCCGCTCGGCCGTGCAGATGGACGACAGGCTGCCAGATACTTGCGCCAGGGTTTGCCCGGCGGACAGACGGTCGCCGTCCCGGGCCTGCCAGTCGCAGGTCGTGGCCGGGTCGACTTGACGGAAGGTCTCCTGCGCGCAGGCGGTGCCGGCCAGTGTCCCTTCTGAGTGGCTGACGATTTTGGCGGCGGCGGTTCGGCTGGGGGGAATGAGGGACGAGGTCAGGTCGCCCAGCGGTCCGAGGTCTTCGGCCAGTGCGGTGGCGACTGCTTGGCTGACGTCATCGGGGGGCGGGTCGAAGCTGGCGGCAGACGGGGCGGGACTGGCGACGGGGGGCGGAGCGGCAGGCGAGTTCACTGCATTAATGTTATTTGGGTAGTGTCGCATGGCCAACGCTATCTGGGCGGAACAGCGAGGTTGTCGATCAGGCGGGCGCGGCCGATTTGGGCGGCCACGAGCAGACGTAGGTTTGGGTCGTGCAGGTTATGGTCGCGTAGGTTCTCTTCGGCTTTGACTTTGTCTGTACTAATTGGCGCGGCTGGCGGCGGGCTGGTAGTCGGCGGCGCGGCTGGCGGCGTCAGCGTCCGGGAGTCGACCAGCACGGCATAGTCCAGCGACTTCACCTCCGGCTCGGCCAGGATCATGTCGGACATGGCTGCACTGACTGCCTCGGGGGTGGCGTCGCCCGCCAACTCGGCCCCGCGGCGCAGCGCCCTATACAACACTGGGGCGGCCTGACGCTGGCTGTCCGTCAGATACTGGTTGCGGCTGGACATCGCCAGTCCGTCCGGCTCGCGCACGGTCTCGCAGCCAACCACTTCAGCCGGCAGCGACAGATCCGCCGCCAGCCGGCGAACCACGCAGAGCTGCTGCCAATCCTTCTCCCCGAAATATGCCCGGCAGCCGCCCACGATGTTCAACAGCTTGGCCACCACCACGGCCACGCCCTGCAGATGCCCGGGCCGGTGCTCGCCCTCCAGCACCCGGGTCAGCTCGCCCAGATGAATTGAAGTCGTGCCTGGGCCAGGGGTCGCGCCCAAGCCAGGGCTCAAGTTCGGAAACATCTCCGCGGCGGTGGGGGCGAACACCAGATCCACTCCCAGCTGCTCGCAAATCTGGTTGTCATGCTCCAGGTTGCGCGGATAGCTGGACAGGTCTTCTTCGGGCGAGAACTGCAGCGGGTTGACGAAGTTGGACACCACGGTGAAATCACACTCTGCCACGCTGCGCCGCATCAGCGACTTGTGTCCCTCGTGGAAGGCTCCCATGGTGGGGACGTAACCGATGGTGGCAGCCGACGACTGAGGTGCCGACGCGGAGCCTGCCGACGACCGGACATGCGACAGCAGCCGCCGGGTGGTGTCGGGGGATTCAGTTACGATCACTGCACGACTTCACTGCACGACATCACCGGTCGCAACCGCCGGCTTCGCCTCGGGCCAGCCTCCGTCAAACAGCTCCCCCTTGCGCACTATGTCTCCGTCCTCGGGGTCGTCCCAGTCGTCCAGAAATTCCGGCGCCAAGTCGCCCAGCGGCATCATCACAAAACGCCGCTGGCGCATGCGGGGGTGCGGGATGGTGAGTTTGTCCTGGCTCACGCTGATGCCGTCCATCCACAAAATGTCGATGTCCAGGGTGCGCGGGCCCCAGCGTTCCTTGCGGATCCGTTTGGCGTGGCGCTCGACTTCCAGACAGCGCCGGAGCAGGTCTTGGGGGCTGTGGCTGGTG
>CAZERQ010000056.1:0-8191 GCA_964514465.1 uncultured Acidimicrobiales bacterium | reverse complement strand
AACCAGCATTTTGCCCGAAATCAGCCCAGCCAAAACTCCTCTTGCATTAAGGTTGCGCAGGTGCTAAATTTGCACCAATGAGTAGGGACACGACATGAGCACGCTGCTGCCCAACATAGCCTGGCGCCACCAAGCTGCCTGCCGGCAGCCCGGTATGGCCGACATATTTTACCCCCCGCCCGAGCTTGAGAAAAAGCACATACGGCTGGAGCGTGAAAGGGTCGCCAAGGCCATCTGTGAAGCTTGCCCTGTCTGCGCCGAATGCCTGGATCACGCCTTGATGTATGAGGAGACCCAGGGAGTTTGGGGCGGCAAGAGCGAGTCGGAGCTGCGTGCCATCATCAAAGAACGCAATAACTAACCGCTGACCGCTGACGGAGGCGGGTCGCCGGCAGCCGGATCTGACGGGGCGGGTCGCCGGCAAGCGCGGGCGCGGTTCGACAGGTGAGGCGCGGGCGCGGCTATACGCTTGCCTCTTGTTCGCCCAGGCGCGGCCCGGCCACGCGCACGTCGCCTTGGCGTCGGGTGGCGCCCTGTCCGTCCAGAATCTCCAGCAACGGCATTATGTATTTACGGGTCGTGCCCAGCCGCTCCCGCAGCGTCGCCACCGTGAACCCTTCGGGCTGCTCCGCCAGCAACTCCCCCACCGACCGCACGGCCGCCGCCACTGCCTCGCCCGCAAAATAGATCCCGCCGGCTTCGACCACCAGCCCGCGCTGCTGCATGGCCCGCAGCTCTGTCCGACCCACCCCGTCGGGCGGCGGTGGCGCAAACGGCTCGGCCGACAGCGCCTGCAGGAACGGATGCCCGGCCAGCTCATCTGTCTGTCCGGCCAGACGCACCAGGCCACCTGCGACCTCCACTTCGCCAGCCTCGGACATGACGGCGAGCGCGGCCCGTTGGTGGTCGTCCAAGCTGGCCAGATCGACCTGCGCGCTGGCCAATCCGGCCTGCCCGCCAGACAAACCGACCTGCTCACCAGCCAATCCGACTTGCCCGCCGGACAGCAGCTCGCGAATGGCGTTGCGGGTGCGCTCCAGCTCTTCGGGCCAGGCCACCCAATCCCCAACCCGCCAGCCGGCCGCGGCCACCGCTTCGGCTCCCGTCCGACCGGCCAGCAGCACCAGCTCGTCGGCTTTGACCCAGCCCCGCTCGCGCACAATCCGTTCGGTGTTGGCAACGTGGTTGATCTGGCTGGCCGTGTTCCCGTCCGTGTTCCCGGCCGCGCCCTCATCTGCCAGGCACAGCGGCTGGGCCCGGGCCGCCGGCAAGCAAGGCGCCACATCCAAAATCCGTCCGCCCCCGGCAGTCTCTGACCGGCCGAACTCGCGCAACACATAGCAGTCGCCCGGCAACAGCGGCAGCTTGCGCGGCAAGAACATCCGCACCGCCCCGGTCTCGCCCGGCATCAGATCCCGTTCGCCCAGCACCCGCAGGCTGACCGGAAACTCGCCCGAACCCAGATAGGCGACATAGGCCCCGCGCCGCGAGACATCGTGCTCCAGCGAATCCAGCACCCGCAGCGACGCATCGAACACCCGGCTCTCGTGCCACTGCCCCGGTCGCACCAGCACATCGCCGCGCCTCATCTCACTTGCGCCCGCGCCGACCAGATTCAGCGCCACCCGACTGCCCGGCGCCGCCGTCTCGCGCGCCTGGTCGTGCGTCTGGATGCCCCGCACCCGCACCGACACCGGCGCCCCCTGCGACAGCAGATCCAGCTTGTCCTCCAGCGCCAACTCGCCACCCAGCAGTGTTCCCGTCACCACCGCGCCGGCGCCCTTGATGGAGAAGGAGCGGTCGATCCACAGCCTGGGTTGGGCGAGGTCGACGGCGGGCGGCACCCGCTCTAGCATGTCGTCCAGGCGTTCGCCCAGCTGGTCGATGCCAGTTCCGTCAAGCGAGTCCACCTCCACCACTTCGGCCGTCTCAAGGAATGTGCCGGCGGTGCGATCCTGGATGTCGAGCAGGGCGATTTCGCGCGACTGGCTGTCGGCCACGCCCGTCTTGGTCAAAACGACCACCCCGTGCTCCAGCCCGAGCAGCTCCAGGATGCGCAGGTGCTCTTCGGATTGAGGCTTCCAGCCTTCGGTGGCCGCCACCACAAACACGCAGGCCGCCACCGCGCCGACCCCCGCCAGCATGTTTTTTAGGAAGCGAACGTGGCCGGGCACATCCACGAACGACACTTGCCGGCCAGACGGCAACGACATGGATGCGAAGCCCAGGTCGATGGTGAGGCCACGCTGTTTTTCCTCGATGAAGCGGTCGGGGTCGGTGCCGGTGAGGGCCAGGATGAGGCTGGATTTGCCGTGGTCTACGTGGCCGGCGGTGGCGACGGTGTGCATGGGTTTGGCTCAGGCGCCGCGGGTTCGGGAGCCGGCGCCGGCGTGGGTTTGGGCGCGGGCCGGTGAACCAGCGCAAGCCCGCACCGCGGCTGCCAGCTGTTCGTCTTGGTCGGGCAGCACGGTTCGCAGGTCCAGATATGTGTGGCCTTCGAACACGCGGGCGATGACCGGCGGAGTGCGGGCGCGGGAGGTGCGGTCGCTCGGGGTGCGGTCGCTCGGGGTGCGGTCGCGCAGCGGCTGCGTCAGGTCGCCTTCCAGTCGTATGCCCACTGACGGAATCTCCACTCCCGGCAGCGTGCCGCCACCCGGCACCGACGACATCTCCACCGGCGGGCTCAGTCCGACCGCTTCGATGCGCCGGGCCAGCTCGTCTGTGGGCGTGGTCGCCAGACTCCAAAACGGCAGGCGCGAGAGGTCGCGGTCGAGGTAGGCCAGGGCGACCTGCTGCAGTCCGGACATGATGTGGCCACCGGGTCGCACAGCCCGGGCCAGCGGATGTTGGGCGCAGCGATCGACCAACTCGGCACGCCCGCAGATGATGCCCGCCTGTGGCCCGCCCAGCAGTTTGTCGCCCGAGAAAATCACCAGGTCGGCTCCGGCTTCCAGGCTCTGTCGCACTGCTGGCTCGTTGGCCAACCAGTCGGGTGGGCCGTCGGGCAGCCAGAAACAGTTGGCGTCAAGCAGGCCCGAGCCGAGGTCGAACACCACCGGCGGGCCCAGTTCGGCCAACTCCGACAGCGACACCGACTGGGTGAAACCCTCGATGGTGTAGTTCGACTGGTGCACCTTCAGGCACAGCGCAATGTCGGCCGACGGGCGGGCCAGGGCCTGGGCGAAGTCGTCTGGGCGGGTGCGGTTGGTGGTGCCGACCTCAACCAGACGGGCACCCGACTGGCTCATCACTTCGGGCACCCGGAAGCCTCCCCCGATCTCGACCAGCTCGCCGCGCGACACCGCCACGCCGCGCCCGGCGGCCAGGCTGGCCAGCACCAAAAGCACCGCGGCGGCGCCGTTGTTAACCACGTGGGCGCGCTCGGCTCCGCACAGCTTGGCCAGCAGCTCCCCCACCGCTTTTTGGCGCGAGCCTCGCCGGCCGGTGGCCAGGTCGAACTCCAGGTTGGTGTAGACCGACGGCTGGCTGAGCGACCAGGGCGCGCGGCCCAGATTGGTGTGGAGCAGGACTCCGGTGGCGTTGATGGCTGTCTGCAGCAGACCGGCTTGGATCTGGCGGGCGATGGCGGCGGCGCGGTCGGCTGCACCTTCGGCGATGGCTTGGCGAGCCGCGTCCACCAACAGCGGATGTGGCAGGTCGCAGGTCTCAGCCAGCTCGCGTGCCAGAGCATCCACCGAAGGCGGCCGCTCGGGTTTGGACGGCTCGGCGGGCGGGGCGGGGTCGGAGCCGCGCTTGGGGCTCATTTGATGAACTGCTCCAGCAGCGCGGCCAGTTCCACCGGCTGGTCTCCCTGTATGCTATGTCCGGCCTGGGGCACCACCACCACCTGCGCCTCGGGGCACCGCGCCAGCAGCTCGGCCAGATCCTGGTCGTCCACCACACCGGAGTCGGCGCCCTTGGCCAGCAACAGCGGAACCGACAATCCGTCCAGCGCATCCCAAGCCGAAGCGAAGGCAACCTCGGGCGCGGCCCGCTGGCCCAGACGGGTGGGATCCCAGCGCCACGTCCATTGTCCGTCCGCCAGCTGCTTGGCATTGTTGAGCACCCCTCGGCGCAGGGACGACTGGCTGCGGCTGGGGTTGTGCTCTGCGGTGTATTCCAGGATTTCCTCGAACGAGGCGAACAGCTGCTGGCCGCCGATGAACTCCAGGATGGGTTCGGCTTTGGCCCGGTTCACCCCGGGCGTGATGTCCACCAGCATCAGGCGGCGCACCAACTCGGGCTGCAGGTCGGCCAGCATCAGCGCCGTCAGACCGCCCAGCGACATGCCCGCCACGCAGGCCGCTTCGGGGGCGAGTTCGGAGATGATGTGCGATATGTCCTGGGCCAGCAGTTGCGGGGAATAGTCGTGGTCGGCGCGCCAGTCCGAGTGGCCGTGGCCGGGCAGGTCTATGGACAGGGCGGGCCGGTCCAGCGCCATCAGGGTGGTGTCCCAGGTGTGTGCGTTTTGGGCGCCGCCGTGGAGCAGCACGACTTCGGGGCTGGCGTTTGGGTCGCCCCAGGCCAGCGCGCTCAGTTGGCGGGCGGGGTTGGTTGGGTCGGCTGGGCGGGACGGGACGTGCGGGTCGGCGGGGGTGTCGGCGACGGGCGAGTCGGGGTCTGGCGGCAGGGAATAATAGACCCGGCGCACCTGCCAGTCGCGGGCGGAGTCGAGGCCGGCTTCGGCGGCGGCTTCGGCCAGCATGGAGAACTCGTGGGCGGTGTTGGGCATAATATTGTCGTCCATAAAAATCACTGCCTCTCGGCTTTGGGAACCCACTGGAAAAATCTCAGCATAAAGAACAGCCCGGCCGCGCCCCACGCCGCCATGTTCGCCAAATTCCAAATCCGTTCGCCGTCCAGTCCGGGGTCAAACGCTCCCCGCATGCCCTCGCCGAACGCCTTGAGCGGGAAGATGTCGCCGATGATGTCGATCGCCAGCGGGATTTCGCCGGCCGGGATGAACAGGCCCGAGATGAACGCCAGCGGCAGGATGGTGGCGTTGGCGATGGCCGAGCCGGCTTGTCCGGTGCTGGCCAGATTTGACACGGCCATGCCCAGCACGGCGAAGGCCGACACCCCCAGCGCAAAGAACAGCGCCAGCCAGCCCAGCTCGCCGAAGTCCAGCGACACGTCAAACAGCGCGATGCCCACCGCGAACAGCAGGGTCGCGCCGATGGTTGCCACCCAGATGGCCGAGACGATGCTGCTGACGAAGAACTTCCAGACCGCCAGCGGCGTGCCCCGAACCCGTTTGAGGATGCCTTGCTCTCGCTGGAGCGCGACTGTTACGCACAGGCTGGTGTAGGTCGCCGAGGCGGCTGAGAACGCGGCCATGGCGGGGACGTAATAGTCCTGGAAGGTGACCCGGCGGCCGGCCGAGCCGTATTCGATGGTGCCGTCAAAGAATGAGCTCAGCACCACCATCATCACCAGCGGCAGGGCGATGGTGAAGAACGTGGCGATGGGCGTGCGCCACATGGTGCGGTTGTGGTGGCGCACCCAGCCCCAGATTTGTTGCAGGTTGGTGGGGGGCGCGGCGGGAGCGGACGGGGGCGCGGCGGCTGACGGGGAGACGGGAGTTGGCGCGGCGCGGGTCATGCGTCTGGCTCCATATTGTCGTGGGCTTTTAGCAGCTGCAGATAATTGTCTTCCAGCGTGGGGTTGGTGACGCTTAGTCCGTCCAGCGACACTCCTTCGGTGCGGGCTCGCTGCGTCAGGTGATACAGCAGTTCGGTGGGGCCGGTGGAATTGGCGGGGCCAACAGAGCCACCCACGCTCAAAGCAACCTTCTGAGGCGCCGACCCGAGCACATCAACCGTCGGCGACAGCGGCGGCGACAGTCCGTCCAGCCAACCCATCAAAGCGTCCGGCTCCCAACCCGGCGGCAACACGAACTCGACCACTGTATGGTCGTGGCCCAGACCGCCCGGCTCGCCCAAAAACGCAATCTGTCCCTTGATCAAAACAGCCATCCGGTCGGCCAGAAAACTCACCTCGTCCATGTAGTGCGAGGTCAACAAGATGGTCATGCCCGACCGCTTCAGATCCAGCAGCGTGCGCCAGCATTCCCGGCGGGCTTCGGGGGAAAATCCCGTGGTCGGCTCGTCCAAAAACAGCAGCTCGGGGTTGCCGACCAATCCCAGCGCCAGATCCAGCCGGCGCCGCTGCCCGCCCGAAAGTTGCGAGATTTTGGAGTCGGCCTTGTCGGACAGGCCCACCAGCTCCAGCAGCTCATCGGTCGGGCGGGCGCTGGCATAGCACAGCCGATAGGTGTTGAGCATCTCGCTTGGCGTGTGCACCAGCTCGACTCCGGATTCCTGGGAGACGAAACCGACCCGCTCCTTGAGGGACAACAGATGCTGCTGGGGGTCGTGGCCCAGCACCCGGACTTGGCCGCCGCTGGGTCGCCTGAAGCCTTCCAGGATTTCTATGCAGGTTGACTTGCCGGCGCCGTTGGGCCCAAGCAGTGCGAATATCTCGCCTTGGTTGAGCTGGAAGTCGATGCCGTCCAGGGCGGTCAGTGGGCCGTAGTTTTTGCGGAGTTGGCTGACCTCCACCACGGGCGGCGCGGGTGTGGCGGGGGCGGACGCGACGGGTGGCGCGGACGCGGGTGGTGTGGGCGCGGCAGACTCGGTCACAATCTGCCCCCGCAGCCAGCCCCCGCAGTCGGATCCCCCGGCGTCAGATCAGCGAATTGTCCGGGCTGGGCGTGGGCATCTCGGCCAGGGGCATCTCCGGCGGCGGGCCCCAGGCAATGGCCGCCTTGGAGAAACCGCAGGCCATGGCAGCCGTCAGAACCAACTCCTCCAGCTCGCCCGGCGAGAACTGTCCCGTCAGTCCCTCGGCCAGTGTCGTGTCCTCGGACAACTCCGCGCCGAAGCCGCCGCTGGGATTGTTCAGCACGGCGTCCACCGCGGCGATCGCCAGCTTGTGGCGCGCCGACAGGTCGGAGTCCTGGAAGCCGTCGGCGATCTGGTCGACCTTCGCCTCGGTGAGGCCCCGCTGCTTCGCACCTGCGAAGCGTATGTTCTTTCATATGCCGCAGTCGGTGATGCGTGCGTTGCGGAGCCGGGCGACTTCCTTGGTGGGCTCATCCAGCTGGCCAGCCGACCACAACTCGCCATAGAACTGCCAGAACTTGGCGGCCATCTGGGGTTGGTGCCCGAAAATGTTGCTGCTGTCTTTGGGGGGTACTAGTCGCATGGTGGGTTTCCTGGGTGGAGTTGGGGTTTGATGACGAGGCGGTTGGGTTCGGGTTCGCGCTCGCGTCTAATGCATAGTTTAGGCTTGTGCGTCCTGGCTGTCTGCAACGGCTGCGCTCGTGGCCGCGTCTGCACCCGCGTCCGCATCTTCGTCTGCACCATCCGTCTCTCCCTCGGCACGCAACTGCGCCAGCACCACCCGGCTGCGAATGACCGCCTCGAAAGTTGCCAGCGCCAACGTCAAATTCACCACCGCCTCGGGCGAATAATGCCGGTTCAACTCCTGGCAGTCCTCGTCGGTGATGCTGTGGGCATCGGCAACATACTTCTCGGTGAACGCCAGTGCCGCCCGCTCGCCGTCGGAAAACAACTCGGAAGTCGGCCACATAGGAAGCGACAAAATCTTTTTCTCCGTCAGCCCGGCATCAACCGCCGCGGGATGGCGCACAGACGAATCCTCGGAAGACTCCAGCATGGCGGCGATGCGCAGACGGCAAAGCTCCAGCACCTCGGGCTCCATGTCGCCCTGCCAGATTTCTGCGACCAGCGCATCCAGCGTGCCGGCTACATTGTCGGACAGGTGCTCAAACGGGTTTGGCATAGCTCAGTTTAGTTTGGGGGACTTCGGATTCAGCTTGGGGGTTCGGCAGGTTCGGGGCTTCGGCAGGTTTGGCTCAGCGGGCTAGCTCATCAGCTCGGGCATGGACGTCTTGGCCTTTTGAGTGAAGCGCAGCTGTCGGCTCTGCAACAGCAGCTCACCCTGGGGCGACCATATATTGCAGTCCTCCTCCACATAGCCGTGCAGACTGGCGGCCGTGGTCAGCACCGCCAGCACCGGCTCGCCCGGCGCGATGCGGCTGGGGCTGGAACGGAAATAGGCGGTGAACTCCATGGTGCCGGCCATCATTGGCGCCGACAGTTTGCGGTAGAAGACTGGTGTGAAGCCGTCGGCCACGGCCACCAGAAATCGTTCGTCTATCTGCTGC
>CAZERQ010000055.1:0-5835 GCA_964514465.1 uncultured Acidimicrobiales bacterium | reverse complement strand
CCACACCCGTCCGCCCCGCCACACCCGTCCGCCCCACCCGCGAATTCCCGCGCCGCCCGCTCACTTCGCCTAAACTAAAAAACCGCTGTGGATAAATTTCTAGTCAACAGATTCACCCAAAAAGCCATCGGCCCGTCGGTTCCGATCATCGCCACCATCCTGGCGCTGCTCCTGGGAGCGGTCATGATCCTGGCTTTCGGCGGCAACCCCATCGAGGGATACCGAGAGCTGTTCAAGGGCGCGTTCGGGGGCCTCACCGAATTCGCCGACACCTGCGTCAAGGCCACGCCGTTGTTGCTGGTGGGAGTGGGCATCTGCATCGCCTTTCGGGCTTCGGTCATCAACATCGGCGGTGAAGGCCAGATCATCGCCGGGGCGCTGCTGAGCACCGTGGTGGTGCTGTCGCTGCCCGACCTGCCCAGGGTTGCACTGTTGCCGCTGGCGCTGTTTGCCGGTCTGATGGGCGGAGCTTTCTGGGGTTTCATGCCGGGGTTCCTCAAGGCCTATTCGGGAGTGAACGAAATCCTCAGCACCATCATGTTGAACATCGTGGCCGGCTATATCATGCAGTATCTTTTGCTGGGCCCCATGATCGACGAGGAAGCTGTGGAGCGGGGCAACCACATCGCCCAGACCCGGCGTCTGTCGGAGAACTCGGACTTGCCGATTTTGTTGGGCGACACCCAGCTGAACCTGGGCATCGTCATCGCCATGGTGATGGCTGTGCTGGCCTATCTTTTGCTCTGGCGCACCGCCACCGGCTTTGAGATACGGGCGGTCGGCGGCAGCCCCGAAGCGGCGCGCTATTCGGGCATCAACGTCAAGCAGAACATCGTTTTGGCGCTGACCTTGAGCGGTTCCATGTCGGGGCTGGCCGGGGCCGTTTTGGTGTTTTCCTCGGTGTCGCACCGCCTGAGCGTTGAGAGCGGGCCTTCGGGATTCACCCAGCTGGCCGGCTTCAACGGCATCGTGGCGGCATTGTTCGGCGCCCTGCATCCCATCTGGACCATTCCGGCGGCGGTGCTGTTCGGCGGACTGTTGGTGGGAGCCAACGCGCTGCAGCGGGCCACCCAGGTTGCCACTCCGCTGGTGGTGGCGCTGAGCGGACTGGTGGTGGTGTTCGTGGTCAGCAGCGAGAATATGGTGTCGCGGGTGCGCCGTCTGATCAACATCAGGCTCAGGCAAGCCGAGCGCAACACCGCCCCCAACCAGACCGCCAACCAAGAGGCCTGACGCGAGACTGAGAGCCGAGACCTGAGCCATGACCTTCCCATTCGCCTCCGACTTTGCCGCCGACCTCGTGCCCGACCTCGCACCCATCCTGGCGACCACCGAAATCCTGGCAGCCCGCAGCGGCTGGAGCGGATTCTTCACGCTCACCACCCTGGTTATCATCCTGGCATCCACCATTCGTCTGGCCGTGCCCTACATCATCGCTGCCGTGGGCGAAAGCATCGGTCAGCGCAGCGGGGTGTTGAACCTGGGGGTGGACGGGGTCATGCTGCTGGGCGCGTTCGCGGCCTATTACGTCACGCTGGAGACCGGCAGCCCCTGGCAAGGTCTGGGCATGGGCTTGCTGGTGGGCATGGTCATGGGTCTGCTCTATGCCTTCATCACGGTGACCCTGCACGCCCAGCAAGGCATCAGCGGCATCGGCATCTATCTGTTCGGGCTGGGCTTCAGCGATCTGCTCTGGCGCCAGCAGGTCGGCACGCCGCTGCCTATCCGGGCGTTCCAGGGTCTGTTCTCCGAGCACCTCAGCTTCCTGGTGCCCGAAGGCCGCCTGGACATCCCCTATCCCGACCTCTATGACCACAGCATCATCGTCTATCTGGCGTTTTTGCTGGTTCCGCTGGCGACCTTGCTGGTGACCCGCACGACCTTCGGGCTCAACATCCGGGCAGTCGGCGAAACCCCCGAAGCGGCCGACAGCCTGGGGGTCAGCGTTGCCCGCACCAGATATGCCACCATCATCATCTCCAATGCGCTGGCTGGTCTGGCGGGGGCGGCCCTGGCGCTGGAGCGGGGCATTTTCATCCAAAACATCACCAACGGGCTGGGCTTCATTGCCGTGGCGCTGGTGTATTTCGGGGCGTGGCGGCCGCTGGGGGTGATGCTGGGTTCGCTGCTGTTCAGTTTGGTAACCGCATCGGTGCTGCAGCTGAAGACTTTGGGGATTCTGACCGGAGCCTCGGGCCAGCTGACCGAGATGGCGCCGGCCGCCATTACCATCGTGGCGTTGGTGGTGGTGACGCATCGCATCGGCCAGCCCAGCGCGCTGACCAAACCGTTCAGCCGGGAGGCGGACTACTAGCGCGCCGCGCCCACGCGCCCCGACGCCCGCCCGCGCCCGCCGTGCCCCGTATTCACCGGCCCCCAATTTTCCCAGCACAGCCCCAGAATTTGCTATAATATATTGTCAACACCGAATTAGTCCAAAAATACAAGCTAGAGTTAACATTAAATTCGCCTAACGGCACCCACCGCCTAACGGCATCAACCCCCCTTCCCCCATCGAAAGGAAAAACCAATGAAACTAACCAAGTACCTGACATTTGCGGTGCTGCTGTCTGTGTTATCGCTTTTCGCTGCCTCCTGCGGCGATGACGGCGATGACGACAGCGCACCCACAACCACCGCCGCTCCGGCGACGACTGCGGCTCCGGCAACCACCGCGGCTCCCGCTGAGCCCATGATTGATCCGGTTCGGATCGCGGTCGTGGCTCCCAGCGCATCCAACGATTTTGCTTTCACGCAGAGCATTGTGGAAGGCGTTGAGGCTCTGGGCGACCATGTCTCAGAATGGGACATCACTGACGGTACCTTCCAAATTGAAGATGCTGCTACAGCTATCCGCGGTTATGCCGAGGAAGGCTATGACCTGGTCATCGCCCACGGCTCCCAGTATGGCGGCTCGCTGGAGGAGATCGCACCCGACTTCCCCGACGTGACCTTCGCTTGGGGCACCGCGTCTGACACCTTCGGCCTGGACAACGTCTATGCCTACACCGCAGCGTCCGACCAGGGTGGCTGCGTGCTGGGCGCGATCGCCGCGCACCTTACCAGCACTGCCAACATCGGCGTAGTTGGCCCGATTGAGGTCGGCGACGCCAAGCTGTATGTTGACGGCTTCAAACACTGTGCCGAAAACGAGCCCGGGCAAGCGGGCGTTAGCGTTAACGTGGTATACATCGACTCGTTTGGAGATGTAACCAAGGCAGCCGAGACAGCTGAGTCACACATTGCCAACGGCGCTGACATCCTGACGGGTTCTGCCCAGATGGTGGTCGGTGCAATAGGTGTGGCCGAGAGGGAGGGAAACGTACGTTGGTTCGGCACCCAAGCTGACCAGACCGCACTCGCACCCAGCCTGGTGGTCGCATCGCAGGTGTATAACTGGGAGGTCGTGTTGGAGCAGATCATCGCCGACATGTCCAGCGGCGCCGCCGGCGGACGTTCCTTCACCATCGAGTTGGAAAACGGCGGGCTTGAGATTGCCTACAATCCTGCTCTCGAGCTGCCCCCCAACGTGCTGCAGCGCGCTGACGAAGTCATCGCTGGCATCATCGGCGGCAGCATCAACACCACCGGGGCCTAGGCCGAAACGGGAACGGTCTAGCCGAACCACGGCTTAGCCGAACCGAACTGAACCGTTGGCCAGCAGTTGCCTAACCAGCAACGTCAACAGCAAGCCAAAGCGCACTAAGCCAAAAAGCAAGGTATTGCCGTGACACTCCTGGGAATGTATGGGATCACCAAGCAGTTCCCGGGAGTGCTGGCCAACGACAACGTCAACTTTGACGTAGCCGCAGGGGAAGTCCACACCCTGCTGGGGGAAAACGGGGCGGGCAAAAGCACGCTCATGAAAATTCTCTATGGGCTGTATCACCCAGATCGGGGCGAGATACAGCTGCGGGGGGAACCCATCAAAATCAACTCGCCCACTGACGCCATCAACCACGGCATCGGCATGGTGCACCAGCACTTCATGTTGGTTCCGACCCTGACGGTGGCCGAAAATGTGGCGCTGGGGTTGCCGTCCGACCGGCGCCCGCTGACCGACCTGGACACCGTGGCGGCGCGGGTCACGGAGCTGTCTGAGACCTACAACCTGCAGGTTGACCCGCAGACCTACATCTGGCAGATGGCCGTGGGGGAACGCCAGCGGGTGGAGATCCTCAAGGCGCTGTATCGCGAGGCATCCGTTTTGGTGCTGGACGAGCCCACGGCCGTGCTGACGCCCCAGGAGGTGGACGAGCTGATCGTGGTGCTGCGACACATGGCGGCCGACGAGCGGGGCATCGTGTTCATCTCCCACAAGCTGCATGAGGTCATGGCGGTGTCTGACCGCATCACGGTGCTGCGCGACGGCAAGGTGAGCGGCGAGACCACGCCCGCCGAGACCAGCCGCGCCGATCTGGCGCAGATGATGGTTGGGCGATCGGTTCAGCTGGTGCCAGACAAGCCCGAAGTGGATCTGGGCGCAACTCGGATTGCGATCCGGAATCTGGTGGTCAAGGGCGACCGCGGCAACGACGCCGTGGCCGGCATAACCCTGGATGTGCAGGAGGGGGAGATACTGGGGTTGGCCGGAGTCTCGGGCAACGGGCAGCGCGAGTTGGCCCAAGCCATCTCTGGCATGAGGCCCGTTGCGTCCGGAGCCATAGAAGTAGCCGGCACGGACGTGACCAACAAGCATCCCCGGGCGGTGCGCCGGGCCGGGCTGTCCTATGTGCCCGAGGAGCGCATCCACGAAGGCACCATTCCCAGCTTCTCGGTGTCTGAAAATATGATTCTGCTGGATCGCCGCGACCGGCGGTTCTGTCAAAACAACTTCATGCGCTTCGGTGCCATCCGCGAGCACTGCCAGCAGCTGGTTGACCGCTTTTCGGTCAAGACGCCCAGCCTGGACACCCCCACCTCCAATCTTTCGGGGGGCAACATCCAAAAGCTGATTATGGCGCGGGAGCTGTCGGGTCAGCCCGAGGTGCTGTTGGCGTCACAGCCGACCCGCGGCATCGACATCGGAGCGGCGGAATACATCCATTCGCAGCTGTTGGCTGAAAAGGCTGCCGGCTGTGCCGTGCTGCTGATTTCGGAGGACTTGGATGAGGTGATGGCCCTGTCCGACCGGATTGCGGTCATCTATAGCGGACAGATTATGGCGACCATAAACCACCAGGAAGCCACGCCCGAAAAGCTGGGGCTGCTGATGGCCGGCGTAACCGATGATCACGCCGAGGTCGTCAGCGCCTGACGGCCTCGTCTCGCCGCTGCCCCCTCACCCCGCTGCCCCGTCCCGCCGCTGTCCCCGTCCCGCCCCCGTCAGGCAATCAGCACCTGAACGGTGAAGGCCAGCAAAATCAAAAGACCGCAGACCAGCGACAGCCAAAGCAAAAGTCGGGTGCTCATCTGACGCGCCCGCTAGCAACAGCGCCCGCTAGCGGCCTTGCTAGCGATAGTGCAAGAACAGCGACTCCACCAGCTCCTTCATGCCGGCAGTGTCGGCGCCCTTCTTCAAGTCGATGGTGATGATGTTGCCGCAGATGTGCACTCCGTCCACCTTGCCCTGCTCAAACAGCAGCCGGGCGACTTCATCGGCTGGTGTCTGGCCCGCAATGTCGGCAAGTGATCGGTAGGCCATATGGCCCGTGCCCGACAGGGTGCGGTTGGCTTCCAGCCGCACGACACCTCGCTGGCTGGCTGGCTTTTCAATGACAGTTACTGGCTGGCCCATATATATACAGCCTAGCCTGGCCGCCCGCGCCCACCCGCATTCCTGCGCCGGGCCCGCTCCGTGAACCCCAGCCCGCCCCGTCCATCCGCCACCCGCCG
>CAZERQ010000054.1:0-5220 GCA_964514465.1 uncultured Acidimicrobiales bacterium | reverse complement strand
CCGCCGAACTTGTGGCCGCTCAGCGAAATCAGGTGTGCGCCGGCGGCGTGGCGGGCAACGTCCAGCCAGGAGACTGCTTGGACTGCATCGGTGTGCAAGACGGCCTGGGGCGCACGCTCGGCCAGCAGCTCTGCAACTTCGGCCAGTGGTTGGATGACGCCTGTCTCGTTGTTGACCAGCATCACCGACACCAGCTTGGTGTCTGGGCCGACAGCCTGGCTGAGCTCGTCCAAGTTGATGATGCCGCGGGCGTCCACGCCGATTGTGGTTCCGCCCAGGTGCTTGACGGGTTCCAGCACGCCGGGGTGCTCGATGGCCGAGCAGATTATTTGTGGGTTCGGTGCGATTTGTGGGGCAGGCGCAACCGGCGCGGGCGATCCCGTTCGCGCGACCGGCGCGCGAGCTCCGATCTGGGCGACCCCGAAGACAGCCAGATTGTCGGCCTCGGTGGCGCCGCTGCAAAAGATGACCTCGCCCGGCTCGGCTCCGAAGAGTTCGGCTATTTTGTCTCGGGCGTCATTGACCGCACGCATGGCGTCGCGGGCCATCCAGTGGGCGCCGGAAGGGTTGGCGAACTGCTGGTCAAAGAAAGGCTGCATGGCGTGGCGCGCCGGCTCGCACATGGGAGTTGTGGCGGCGTGATCCAGGTATGCGTGATTGGTGGGCGCGATCGTGTTGGTGGTCATGGGTTTTGGGGCGCGGGTTTTGGTGCGCGATCTGCTGGTTTTGGTGGCTGACTTAATTTTATTTGGCATTTGCCGTGTTACGACACTTTGCCATAGCAACCCCGCCACAGCCATTTTCGCCCCCCACCGACTCAGTGGTCGATATTCTTAAGCAACGGCAGATCCAACGGGTCGCGCTTGGTTCTCTTCAGCTCCGAAAATGACGGCCAGTTCGCCAAAGTCAGCACGGCATCCCACAGCTCAACGGCTGCCTCGCCGCTGGGCAACTCCGAGATCACCGGGCCAAAAAATGACGGTCCATCGGGCGGCCGATAGCTGATGATGGGCGTGCCCACACCCTTGCCGGTGCGCGACAGAGCCAGGTTGGTCTCGGCCAGCAATGCTTCGTCCAGACTGGAGTCGTCGGCTGCTTCGGCCAGCTCCGCCGGCAAGCCCGCCTGCTCCAGCGCGGCGGCGATGTGGGTCGGCGTGGCAATGTCGGCCATGGCGGACTCCTCGGTGACGGACTCTCCGCCGGCGCCGTCGGGCAAAGTGCGGTTCCAGATCGACTCGCCATAGGCGCGGTAGAGCTCGGCCAGCGGCTCGGGGCCGAATTTCTGGCGCGCCGCCAATGCCACCCGCAGCATGGACAAGCCCTTGCCGTGCAGCGTTTCATAGTTGGGCGGAAAGTCCTTGTCGTAATCTTTGGAGGCGTTCAGCAAGGTCAGGCTGATCAGCCGCCAGTTGACCCGGAACCCCTTTTGCGTTGCTACGTCTTGCACCCACCTGGATGTGATCCAAGCGAATGGTCACATGGGATCCCAGAAAAATTCGATGTCGTAGTCGGCGGGGGTGTCGGCACCCGCGGGCGTGTCAGTGCTGGTTGCGGCGCTCGCCTTGTCTGTCTTGGCGCTGGACATATCAGTCCTCCTTAAACTTATTTTGAGGCTGACCCCGCGGGCCAATGTCCTCGTGTTGCATTATTCTATCCACTCAGCCTATACATTCAGGCTAGCCGAAATGACATCGGGGCCCACTAAAATAGTCGGTGATGCGCATCAACGTCTCGGTCAATATCGCCGCCTCGCCCGCCGACGTGTGGGATTGCATACAGGACATTTCCAGCCACACCCGCTGGATGCGAGACGCCCGCACGATCGAATTTCTGGGACATCAGACGCAGGGCGTGGGCACCAGGTTTGCCTGTGAGACCAAGGTGGGGCCGATAACTTTGGACGATGTGATGGAGGTGACCGAGTGGTCGCCGGGGCACAGGTTGGGCGTGCGGCACGCCGGCTTGGTGAGCGGGGAAGGGACTTTTGTGGTGTCTGGGTTGCCCGACGGTTCGGTTGATTTCAGTTGGCGGGAACGGCTGCGCTTCCCCTGGCAGTTGGGCGGCGTGGCGGGAGAGGTTCTGGCCAAGCCCGTGCTGACGGCGATCTGGAGGGGCAACTTGAAGCGGCTCAAGCAGTTGGTGGAGGGGGACGACTAGGTTCCGGCTCAGGGCGTCCGCGTCAGCGCCACGTCCGCGTCAGCGCCGCGTCACGTCCGCGCCCAGCTGTCCGAGCTTGCCCGCGAAATCCTCATACCCCCGATCCAAATGGACGGCGCCGTGCACCTCTGTCGTCCCTTCCGCACCCAAGCCCGCCGCCGCCAGCGCCGCCGCCGCCCGGATGTCGTGGCCCTGCACCGGCGCGCCCGACAACTGCGGCTGACCCCGGACAATCACGTGCTGGCCCTCATAACGTATGTCCGCACCCATGCGCACCAGCTCGTCCACATATTTGAAGCGGCCGGCGAACAGGTTCTCCGTCACTATTCCCACCCCTTCCGAATACGCCAGCAGCGCCACCAGCAGGGGCTTCAGGTCGGTCGGCACGCCGGGATAGGGCAGCGTGGAAACATCGGCGGCGCGCAGGCGGCGGTCGCACATGGCCCACAGCCCGTCGGCGCTGGGCGAAATCCGCATGTCCATCTCACCCAGCTTGCGCACCACCATGTCCATGTGGTCGGGGCGGGCGTTGCGCAGCAAAATCTCGCCACCCGCCACCCCCAGCGCCACCAGAAACGTGCTGGCTTCGATGCGGTCGGCGACGATGGCCCGCTCGACTGGCCGGAGTTGGTCGGCGCCCTTGACGACCAGGCTGGAGGTGCCCACCCCAGAGATGCTGGCGCCCATCTGAGACAGGCAGGAAGCCAGATCGGCGATCTCGGGTTCGCGGGCGGCGTTGTCGATGACGGTCTCGCCTTTGGCCAGGGCGGCGGCCATCAGCAGGTTCTCGGTGGCGCCCACACTGGGGAACTCGAGCACCAGTCGGGCGCCCAGCAGGTTGGCGGCCTGGGCCTTGATCACCCCGTGCTCGACCGTGATGTCGGCGCCCAGCTCGCCCAGGGCCTTGAGGTGCATGTCCACCGGGCGCGGGCCGAAGTCGTCGCCGCCGGGCAGGGCAACTTCGGCTTGGCCGCAGCGGGCCAGCAGCGGGCCCAGCAGGGAAATGGAGGCGCGCAGTTTGGTGACCAGATCATATGGGGCGACCGGTGTGAGCTGCTCGGGGGTGTTGATGGTGAGCTGGTTGCGGGCTGACCAGACGACTTGGCTGCCGATGCTGGTGAGCAGCTCGGCCATGTATTTGACGTCGGTGATGCGGGGGACGTTGGAGATGGTGAAGTGGCCGGGGGCGAGCGTGGTGGCGGCCATGATTTTGAGGACGCTGTTCTTGGCGCCGCTGATGCTGATTTCGCCTTCCAGCCGCCGGCAGGGGTTTACTTCCAGGATTGGGGTGCCGGGGAAGTGGGGGGTGTGCTGCTGGCCGGACGAGGTGTGCTGCGCGGAATTGTCCACATTCCCAGATTACCGCACGCGCATTCGCTCGGCACCCGTCCGTCTGTCAAAATTAAAATAGGTAAAGCCTCGCGCTAGCCTGACCTCGCACCGACCCGACCCCCACACGCCAACCTCGCACCGACCCGACCCCGCACCAATCCAGATCCTATGCCCCAGAGAACCGTCCAACATATCGTCAATCAAGCTGGGCTGGCTGCTGCATGTCTGCCCAGGGATGACCTCATTGTGAAGGAGGCTGCGGACACAGCGGCGGCGACACTGGATTCGGCTGCGCTTGAGTGGCTGGGGCAGGGCTCCGTGCTGCGTCTGAAGTTCAACCTGGACGAGGGGGCCTTCACCAGCTATGAGCGCACTTTGGAGATACGGCAACTGGGGCAGCCTGCGCAGCCGCCAATCGCGCCAGCCGAGCCAAAACAGCCAGCCGAGCCGCAACCGCCAGCCGAGCCGCAATATCAAATCACCGAAACCACTTCGTTTCGTCTGTCGGTTCCGTTCTGGTCGGCGGCGCTCAATTTTCTGGTCAGGCGGGAGTTGGGGCGGCCGCGCTCCGGTGCCAACTTCGCCACCTTCAGCCCCGGCGCCACATCCGGCACCGCCAACGCCGCCGCCACTCGTCATCCCTGGTGGCTACCGGCCCAACGGCTGGATGCCCGAGGCGGACACGTGATTGGCGTGCTGTGTTTGATGTCGCTGTTCACCGGCTATCTCGGAACCCTGCTCAGCCAGACCCTGACCTACGTTTCGGATTCGTTCGGGGCAGACAAGGGCACGCAGGGCATCGTGTTGTCGGTGGTGCGGGTGGGTGCTTTGTTGTCGCTGCTGGTGGCTCTGTTGGCCGACCGGCGAGGTCGCAAATTCCTGCTGCGGATTGCTTTGCCGGGAGCTTTCTTGCTCACCGCGGCGGGGGCGGCGTCCGAAGGGATTTGGTCTTTCGCTGCTGCGCAGACAGTGGCCCGGGGGCTGACCACCGCGGTGGCTCTGCTGATCGGGATTGTGGCTGCCGAGGAGATGCCGGCCGGAGCTCGGGCATATGCCGCTTCGGTGCTGTCGCTGTCGGCCGCGCTGGGGGCGGGGGTCATGGTGATGCTGTTGCCGCTGGCTGACGTGGACGGACAGGCCTGGCGGGTTTTGTTCTTGATACCGCTGCTTGCGTTGCCCGCGCTGGTGTGGCTGTTGCAACGGCTACCCGAGACGTGGCGCTTCGAAAAAAGTCTGGCGGGCGCGGGGGACGAGGGCGCGGGGGACGGGAGCGCGGGCGATGGCGATGGCGCGGAACTGGACGCTGGCGCGGGCCAACGAGACAGGGGCGCGGGAGCACAAGTTGCCCGAGCCGCGACCGAACCTCACACCGCAACCGAACCCACCAACCGCGTCCGCCCCGAGAGCCGCCGGTTGCTGCTGCTCGGATCCGCCCTGTTCTTTTTCCTGCTGTTCGTCACCCCTGCCTCGCAATTCCTCAACGAATTCCTGCGCGACGAGCGGGGCTTTTCAGGAGCCAAGATCACCGCCTTCCAGCTGTTCTCCAACACGCCGGCCGGCATCAGTCTGTATCTCGCCGGTCGCTGGTCCGACATCCGCGGCCGCCGCCACATCGCCATGGTCGCGCTTTTGGGGATGACGGCATTCACCGTGCTGCGCTTCGCCTCCGACGGCTGGACGATGTGGGGCTGGAGTCTGGGAAGCAGCATTTTCGCGGCGGCGGTGGTGCCG
>CAZERQ010000053.1:0-43065 GCA_964514465.1 uncultured Acidimicrobiales bacterium | reverse complement strand
GTCCATTCAACCGTCCAGCCCGAAACCGTGAGCGAGTTGGCGCGCCAAGCCAGCCAGTCGGGTCTGACCATCTTGGACGCACCCGTGACGGGCGGGCCGGCGGCGGCCGAAAGCGGCGATCTGGCGGTCATGTTGGGTGGTCCGGCCGAGGCCTGCGAATGGGTCGCCCCGCAACTGTCGGATTATGTCGGCCTGGCTCTGCGGATGGGCGACTGGGGAGCCGGCCAGCGCGCCAAGATTGCCCGCAACCTGATCACCTATTGCGAATGGATGGTGGCCGGCGTTGCCACGGCCCTGGCCGCAGCCGCCGAGGTGGATGTGGAGCAGTTCTGGCGGATTATCGAGCACTCCGACCGGCACATCGGCACGCACGGAGGCTTCGGCAATCTGCGACAGTTGGCGCCTGCGCCAGAGTTGGTCGAGCCGGTGATCGGACTGGCACTCAAGGACTTGGAGCTGGCGGCGGAGTTGGCTCGTGAGGTGGATTGTGATTCGCGACTGGGGGAAGTGGCGAAGTTGGCTCAGACGGCGGCGGCTCGGCTGCCCGGGATTTTGCTGGGGGAGTAGGAGTAGCCGGCACACATCACCGGCCCGCCTCACCGATTCACATTCACAACCACCCGCCCCCGAACCTTACCCTCCAAAATATCAGCCGCAACCTGAGGCACCTCTCCTAGCCCGACTTCCTGGGTCATCATGTCCAGCTTGTCCAAATCCAAGTCCCGCGCCAGACGCTCCCAAGCCAAGTCCCGCCTCGCCGCCGGCTCATACACGCAGTTCACCCCGGCCAGCGTCACCGCCCGCAAGATGAACGGAATGACCGAGCCCGGCAAGTCGGCACCCTGGGCCAGCCCACAAGCCGCCACGCAACCGTGGGGTTGGGTCTCAGAGATGACCTGCGCCAGGGTCGTGCTGCCCACCACATCAACCGCGCCGGCCCACTTGGCCGAACCCAGCGGACGAAGCTCGCCTGAGAACTCGTCTCGGCCAATGACCTGGCTGGCACCCAGCGCCTTGAGATAGTCGTCTTCGGTGTCGCCGCGACCGCTGGACGCGGTGACCTCATATCCCAGCTTGGCCAGCACCGCCACCGCCACACTGCCCACCCCACCGGCCGCTCCGGTCACCAGCACCGGGCCTTTGTCGGGCGTTATGCCATGCTCCTCCAGCTCCAGCACGCACAGCATGGCCGTGTAGCCCGCCGTGCCGATGGCCGCGCCGTGAAATGTGCTGATGGTCTCGGGCAGGCGGGTCAGCCATTCGGGTTTGGAGCGGGCCTTTTGCGCCAGGCCGCCCCAGTGCTTCTCGCCGACATCCCAGCCGTTGAGGGTGATCCGGTCGCCTGCTTGCCAGTTGGGATCCTGGCTGGCGGCGATGGTTCCGGTCAGGTCGATGCCCGGCACGATGGGCCAGTTGCGGACGATGCCCGGGCGCCCGGTGATGGCCAAGCCGTCCTTGTAGTTGATGGTGGAATATTCCACGTCAATCTCCACGGCCTCGTCCGGCAGCTGGTCAGCATTGAGTTGAACTTGCTGGCAGGAGAAGTTATCATCGTCTTTGGAGAGCAAAATGGCGTTGAACATAGCGGATCCTTTTTTGGGTTTGGGTTTGGGCTTTGGGTTGGGCTTTGGCTTGCCGCTTGGCTTGCCTTTTGACAATTGAATTTACTATAGAGCGTGGCGGACGCAAATGCTGGTGGTGGTGTTGCCAGCGCGGTTTCGGGCCGCAGGCCGTGGCTGCCAGATTGAGGTCTCACATTGGTTAAGGCTCCCATATTGACGCCTCATATGTAAAGATGGATACATGGAGATGTGAATATAGAGACACAGACATACAGACACGGACACAGATTTGAAAAAGGACGAAGACACACCCACAGAGATTGACGGGGAAGCTGGTGCGCCCGCCGTGCCCGTGCCCGCGCCGCCCGACGCCTCCGACCTCCCAACCCCGGAACCCGAGATGAGCCCGGCCCGAGAGTGGGTGCTGGCCCGCGAAGGCGACGGCACCGAATCCCCGCGCGACCTCCAGCCCGCCACCAAATACATGCTGGTCAGGCGCACCTTCGGCTTCATCGACATGAGCGGGTTCACGTCCGTTACCCGACAGCAAGGCCCAGCCATAGCCGCAGAGCTGCTGACCGCCTTCCGCCGCGAGACCCGACTGGTGGCCAGCCTGCGCGGAGTGCGGGTGTCGAAGTGGATGGGCGACGGCGCCATGCTGGTGAGCCCCGACCCCGGCCGCATCATCGCAACCGGCGCCCACATCATTCATCACTTCAAGGCCACGCACATTTCCGTGCGGGTGGGGCTGGCGTCGGGCGATGCGCTGCTGTTTGAGGGAGACGACTACATCGGCGAGCCGGTCAACCTGGCGTTCCGGCTGTGCGAGATTGCCGAGGCGGGCGAGATACTGGCGGACGTGTCCCAGGACTTGCTGCCCGAGTGGGTCAAGGTGGTGGGCAAGACCGAAGTGGACATCAGAGGTGTGGGCAAGGTGGGCGACATCCTGCGTCTGCAGCCGGATCTGCACAAGGGGAACTGACGGAGTTGCGTCGCGCCCAGCCGCTCGCCGCGCTTCGCCATAGCCGCGCCCACGTCCCCCGCCGGCGCCAAGCCGCCAGATGTGACGACCAGGTTGACTGCGGCACCCCAGGTTGACCGCTGAGAGCTGCTGCCTCCCGGCTCTGACTCGATTCACGGGACCCAGTCGCACAGGACCCAATCGTCACACCTCGCGGCTCGACTGCTGCTCGGCCCGATGGCTGTATATTCAGTATATCACGCTAGACTGGAATCTGGAGGGATGCGAGAGCGGACGAATCGGCACGCCTGGAGAGCGTGTGTGGCCTCTGGTCACCGTGGGTTCAAATCCCACTCCCTCCGCCACAAACTTTGCGCCATCACGCAAGCGTCAAAAGCAAGCGCCTATGTCAGACGAACAGCAGCCAGCCAAACAGCAGCCAGCCAACTCAAGCATAGCGCCCGACGACATCCACGTCTGGGCCATGCGCCAGGCGCTGACGCAAGCCGAGCAAGCCAAAGAGCACGGAGATGTGCCGGTGGGCGCAGTGATTCTGCTGGATGACCAAATCCTGGCGGCCGGCAAGAATGAGCGCGAGTTGCGCGGCGACTCCACGGCCCACGCGGAGGTGCTGGCCATCAGGTCGGCGTGCGACAAGTTGGGCGGCTCCCGGCTGGACGGGGCTGTGCTGGTTAGCACGCTGGAGCCCTGCCCGATGTGCGCTGGGGCAGCGGTGCTGAGCCGGGTTGCCCAGGTGGTGTTCGGGGCGGCCGACCCTAAGGCTGGCGCGTGCGGTTCGCTGTATAACTTCGGGGCCGACCCCCGCCTGTCGCACAATTTCGAAGTGGTGGGCGGCGTGCTGGAGCCCGAGTGCGCGGCGCTGCTGCAACGGTTTTTTGCGGACAGACGCTGAGACGGCCGGCTCGCGCTCTGGGCGACTCGCTTCGGGGAAAAATGTCCGGCCCTCTGACTAAACTTGAAAGCAAGCAGAATATCTGACCCCACCAAAACCCACGACCCACACCGAAAGACCACCACCATGTTTGACTACCTCATCAAAGGCGGACAGCTCATCGACGGCACCGCCGCACCCGCCCGCCCAGCCGATATCGCCATCACCGGCGACCAGATTGCCGAAATCGCAGAACCCGGCAGCATCCCCGAATCCGACGCCCAGAACGTGGTGGACGCCAGCGGCAAATTCGTCTGCCCGGGTTTCGTGGATCCGCACACGCACTATGACGCCCAGCTGTTCTGGGATCCCTATGCCACGCCCTCCAGCCTGCACGGGGTCACCTCCGTCATCGCCGGCAACTGCGGCTTCACGCTGGCTCCGGTGTCTGAAGCCGACGCCGACTATCTGCGCAAGATGATGGTCAAAGTAGAGGGAATGCCGCTGACCGCCCTGGAGCAGGGACTGCCCTGGGACTGGCGGACTTTCGGCGATTATCTGGGCAGCCTCGAGGGTCGCATCGGAGTCAACGCCGCTTTCTTGGTGGGCCACAGCGCCCTGCGCCGCCATGTCATGGGCGAAGCCTCGGTGGGCGAGCAGGCCACCGCCGACCAGATCGCCGAGATGAGCGCCCTGCTGGAGGAGAGCATCCAGGCGGGCGGCATCGGATTTTCCACTTCGCTGGCCTACACGCATGAAGATGGCGACGGCGCCCCGGTGCCCAGCCGCCACGCCTCCAACGAGGAGGTCGTCGCCCTGTCGCGCACGGCCGGCCAGCACCCGGGCACCACCCTGGAGATAATCGTGGACGGCTGCATGGATCGCTTCAGCGACGAGGAGATTGCGCTGCTGTCTGAGATGTCGTCTGAAGCCAACCGACCCATCAACTGGAACGTGCTGACGGTGGACGCCGCCCACGCCGACCGGGTGCAACAGCAAGCCGGGACGTCTGCCCGGGTGGCCGAAGCCGGCGGCCGGCTGGTGGCTTTGACCATGCCCATCTTGGTGGGCATGAACATGAGCTTCGGGTTCTATTGCGCGCTCAACCGATTGCCGGGCTGGGGCGACATTTTGGGCCTACCACTGGAGGAGCGGGTCGCCAAACTGTCCGACCCGGAGGTGCGGGAATATCTGTATAGCCAGTCGCAGCTGCCCGAAGCCGGGGTGTTCTTGCGCCTGACCAACTGGGGCACCTATTCCATCGGCGACACTTTCTCGCCCGAAAACGAGGGTCTGTCCGGGCGGGTTGTCCGCGACATCGCGCAGGAACGGGGTGGCAGCGGCGAAGGGCAGAACGCGTTTGATGTGCTGTGCGACATTGTGGTGGCCGACGGCGGACGCACAATTCTGTGGCCGCACCCCACCGATGACGACACCGAAAGCTGGAGCATGCGCAGCGAGTTGTGGGAGCAGCCCGACGTGCTGATCGGCGGCTCCGATGCCGGGGCGCATCTGGATCGGATGTGCGGCGCGCCCTACACCACCCAGTGGCTGGGCGACATGCTGCGGGGGCGCAAGCTGATCGGCGTGGAGCAGGCTGTCCATTTGCTGACCGACCGTCCGGCGCGCTTGTTTGGCCTGGTTAGGCGGGGTCAGATTCAGACGGGTTGGTATGCCGACCTGGTGATCTTTGATCCCGAGACCATTGACGCTGAGCCGCTGCGGATGGTTGACGATCTGCCCGGGGGGACGTCAAGGCTCTATTCGGCCGGAGTTGGGCTGTCGGCGGTGTTCTGCAACGGAGTGCCGATTGTTGAGGACGGCCGCAACACCGGGGAGCTGCCGGGCAGGATCATGAAATCGGGCAAAGACACCGAGACGGTCACGGCGCGCTAGGCCGCGGCGCGCCAGGTTTTCCCCGCTGAGTTAATTCCCGCTGGGCCGTATTTCCCCGCTAGGCTATTTGCTATGAGACACGGCTATTTCTCCAGATCCTGGAGCATCTTCAAGACATCGTGGGGTGTCCTGAAGCAGGACAGGGAACTGCTTTGGCTGGCGGCCATGAGTTTCGGTGTGGCGCTGGTGTTGCTGTTGCTGGCCGGCGCGGTTGTGCTGGTTGCCGGGTTGCTGACGGCTGCGGGCACGAGTGTTGACGGAACGGCCGACAATTCCTGGTGGGAGACACCGCATCCGGCCGTCTATGTTTTGTTGGGGTTGGTGGTGCTGCCCTGTCTGGCCATAGCCAACGCGTTCTTTCATGGGGCCATCGTGCATGGGGCACTGGAGCGACTTTCCGGCGGCGACCCGACCGTGCAAAGCGCTTTGCGAGGTGCGCGCTCCAGGCTGAAGCAGCTGGCACTTTGGGGACTGGTGGCGCTGACCATATCCTGGTTGATCAGCTTGTTGCAGGCCGCCATGGAACGAATCAGGTTTGTGGGCTGGATCCTGAGTTCGCTGCTGGAGCTGGCTTGGAACGTGATGAAGTTTTTGGTGATACCGATTGTGGTGGTTGAGGGCTTGGGGCCGTTCGCCAGCCTGCGCCGCTCCAAGGAGATGCTGCGCGAGACCTGGGGTGAGAACCTGATCGGCCAGTTTGGCATGGGGATAGTGGGTTTGGTGTTTGCTCTGCCGGGAATTATTCTGGTTGTTTTGGTTTCAATGACCGGTTTTGTGCCGGTGATAATTGTTGGGGTGGCTGTGGCCGTTATTTATCTGGTGGGTGTGGGGTTGTTTTTGTCTGCCTTGAACAGTGTTTATCAGAGCGTGCTGTATAACTATGCGGTCAAGGGTGAGACGCCAGCGGGTTTTGGTGGCAATGAGGTGGCAGGCGCGTTCGCCCCCAAGAAAAACCGCGGTGGCTTCGGTGGCGGCGGCGGCTTCGGCGGGTTCGGCAGCACTGGCTCAACCACCGGCTTCTGACCCCCGCCCACCGGGCTAAAGAATCTGGGAGAGGAACAGCTTAGTCCTGTCCTCTGTGGGATCTTCAAAGAAGTGATCGGGAGTGCCGACCTCCACAATCTCACCTTCGTCCATGAACACCACCCGCTGGGCCACCTCTCTCGCAAAGCCCATCTCGTGAGTCACCACGATCATGGTCATGCCGGTGGTGGCCAGCTCCTTCATCACATCCAGCACCTCCTTGATCATTTCAGGATCCAGCGCCGAAGTGGGCTCGTCAAACAGCATCACCTTGGGCGACATGGCCAGCGACCGGGCAATGGCCACCCGCTGCTGCTGACCTCCTGAAAGCTGGCCCGGGAACTTTCTGGCCTGTTCGGGAATCTTGACCCGCTCAAGCAGACTCAAGGCCAGCTTTTCTGCCTCATCCCGGGGACTGCGCTTGACCTGGCGCGGGCCCAGAGTGATGTTGTCGATCACGCTCAGGTGCGGGAACAGGTTGAACTGCTGAAAGACCATCCCCGTGGCACGCCGCACATCGCGGGTGGTCTTGGTGTCGTCGCTCAACTCCATGCCGTCAACGAATATCTGGCCCGCATCGTGTTTTTCCAGACGGTTCACGCAGCGGATCAGCGTGGACTTGCCGGAGCCGGAAGGCCCGATTACGACCACCACCTCCTGTTCGGCGATGGAAAGGTTGATGTTCTTGAGAGCCTGGAACTGCCCGAAGAATTTGTCAACCTGGTGGAATTCGATCATGTTGGATGTCATCTTGTTTCTACTCCTAACTTTTTCTCTAGTTTCTGGCTTTCACGCGACATTGTGAAGGCAAAAGCCCATAACGCAAAGGCGATGAAAACCAGTGTTTCGGCGATGCCCATGGTGGTGTAGTCCGACTGCGAATGAATGTTTTGGCGCACCCGCAAGATCTCCAGAACTGCAATCACCGAAAGCAAGGTGCTGTCCTTCAGCAAACTTATGAACTGGCCCACCAGCGAGGGGATCACCGCCGTGATGGCCTGGGGCATGACCACGAGCTGGGTGGTCTGGCGCGGCGACAACCCCACCGCTTGGCTGGCCTCGACCTGGCCCCGAGACACCGCTTGAAGTCCGCCCCGGATGATCTCCGCCAGATACGCCGAGGTGAAGATGGTCATCACCGCCACCGCCCGGGTGACCTGCGACAGCGGCGTTGAGGTGTCGCGGAAAAATTCCAGCACCCAGTCGAACCCGTCAAAGATGAACAGGGCGTTGTCGGTCTTGGTTGAGACATCGATGAAGAAACCCAGCATGGAGTTGCCCACGAACAGCAAGCCGATGAGGGGAACCCCGCGCACCAACTCGATATAGCTGATGCTGCACCACCGCACCACCGGCAACTGCGAACGCCGCCCCAGCGCCAACAACATGCCCAGCGGAAACGCAGCCACGATGGAAATAGCCGCCGCCGTGAGATTGAGATGGAAGCCCGACCATTTGTCCCAGCCGACCCCGCTGAAGTTCAGCGGTAGATACACCAGATAACCCAGGGCTGTCCCCACAGCAATGGCCGACAGCGACAACAGAAATCTATAGGAGCCACTGGCGAAAATTATCCTGACCGCGGCGTTACGCGGGAAGATCTCCGACAAGTTAGACGCCAGCCGTAAACACAAAAGCGCCAGCAGCCCGGCCGCCCACCACCAAGCCGAACCCTGGGTGCCGCTCACCACCTGCCAGGCCACCATCAGGCAGACATATCCCAGGATCCAGGCACCGCTGCGCCAGGTGGAACCAACTCGACGGATGACTGCACGCAGCATGAACAGGATAAAGATGGCGGCAACCGTAAGGAGCAACGGTTGGAGGGTCCGGGTCAAAAACAGCATTGCACCCAGCAGCAAAAACAGCGCCGACCAGCGTCCGATCACACGCCGCACACGCTCGACTGAAAAGTCCAGGCCGGCTTGTTTGGCCCGATCCCTGGCCGCACCGATGGAGGCACCCCAAAAGATGCCGGCCGCGGCCGCCAGCAGCAGCAGCTGCACCACAATGCGCCATTGCTGGCTGCGCGGGAAAGTGCCGATCATCAGCAAGGTGAGGTTCGAGGTGATGGGTTCCCAGTTTGCGGTGACAAACAAATACCTGAACCCGAAATAAGCCAGCAGAGCCGTCAGTCCGGCCATCAAGACGGTCAAAGCTGAGTTATACCAGTTGTTGAACAGGTTCTTGTGTATCCAGGCCGGCGAGTTACGGCGTAGCTCCAGCACGCCCTGGCGAAACTCCAGCACGCTCTGGCGATACTCCTGCACGCGGCTACGCAGCAGTGCGCGCAAGTCGACTGTTTTCCAGTTCATATCAGCGCTCCTTGAGCCGCAGCGTCTGGTTGAAGCCGTTGGCCATCAGCGAAATAATCAGCGACAACAGCAGATAGGCGCACATCATGATCAAGATCGCCTGCGGCGCCGGGCTGGTGCTGGAATATGAGGTGCGGGTCAGCTGCGCCAGCTCCGCATATCCGATGGCCGTCCCAAGCGATGTGTTTTTTGTGAGGTTCAGATAGTTGTTGGTGATGGACGGGACGGCCACCCGCAAGGCCTGGGGCAAGACCACGAAACGATATTTTTGAAACGAGGTCAGCGCCACGCTTTCGGCCGCCTCGGTCTGGCCCCTCGAAACCGAAAGGATGGAACCCCGCACCACCTCGGCTATATGGCTGGCGGTGTAGAGCCCCAGGGCCACCGTCAAGGAAAGATAGGCCGCGCTGGTGGAAAAGCCGCCCACATAGCTGAAGTTGTTGTCGGCCAACTCCGGCCACGACCAGCTATAGGGCAAGCCCAAAGCCAGGTATGCCACCACCGCCACGGCAACCAACGTTCCGACCGACCAAGCCAAGCGGTGGTGCTGGCGGCCGGTCTGGTTGTATACATTGGTGCGCCACCACCAAATCCCAGCCGCCGCCACGGCCGCGCCCGCAACGATGATCCAAAAAGTGGTGGCATGGTCGCCGGCAATGAAGCTGACGATGGCAATGCGGGACTTGGAGACGATCAGCCAGTTGTCGTCTGAGCCGAAGAACTTGAACTCGCGGGACTCGCCGATGACAGGCAGCGGGCCAAACTGGAAGATCGCAAAACTGATGAAGATGATGATCACCAGAGCGGGGATGTTCCTGAAGGTCTCGACATAGAACTGCGACAGCTTGGCCACCAGCCAGTTGGACGACAGCCTTGAGATGCCGATAATCAATCCCAGAACGCTGGCGATCACAATGCCCACCACCGCGGCCAGAACAGTGTTCTGCAGCGCGATCAAAAGCATCCGCCACACCGGCAGCCGGGCGTCAAAGCCCCTGTTCTCCGGTATGTCAAAGCCGGTCGGCCGGGTCAGGAAGTCGAAATCCTTGGGGATGTTCAGGCGGTCCAGGTTGGAGCTCAGGTTGCCGAGCAACCACCAGACCACCAGCGCAAGCAGTCCCGCCCCCAGCACCTGCAGCACAACCCGGATGACTTGCAGGTTGCGGAAGATGGGCCGGATGGCGTCCTGAATCCCCCGCAAGCCACCCGGCATTCCCCGGCGGTTGTTCGGCATCCCTCGCAGGTCGCGAGACGATGACTGGGTCACGTGTGCGGCACCCGAACGGCGACCGGGCAATTTGGCGACCGGGCGACTAGCAGTCCCGTGAGATGGCCACTCTCCTTAAGCCATCAGGGTCTTAGCCATCAAGGACTGCTAGCGCCAAGAATTGTCAGCTCCTGGTTACCTGTAGGGCGGGGTGTAGAGCAGGCCGCCGTCTGACCAGAGGCGGTTGTTGGATCCCGCCATGGGCAGGCCCAGCGGTTCCAGGGTGCGCGCATAGATTTCGCCGTAGTTGCCGACCTGGCTAACCACGTTGACCGCGAAGTCCGACGCCAGGCCCAAGCCCGGGTCGAACCCGTCGCTGCCCAGGAAGTTCAAGATGTTACCGTCCGAGCCGCTGTAGCTGCCGATGTTGCCGGAGTCCAGGCCGAACTCCCAAGCCTGAACCGTGGCCATGACCGACCAGTTGACAGCTTGCGCCCAGGCGGTATCGCCGTCAGCCACGACCGGGCCCAAGGGCTCCTTGGAGATGACCTCGGGAATGACGAATTGCGCCGGGCCGCCGGCTTGCTCGGAGGTGAACTTGTAGGTCGCCAAAGTCGAGGCGTCGCCGGTGAAGGACTGGCACTGGCCGCTCTCATAGGCTGACTGCAGATCCGTGTTGGTGCCGAACAGCTGCGGCGTGAAACTTATGCCCCGGTTCCTGAACACGGTCGACAGGTTCTGCTCGGTGGTGGTGCCTTGTGCGACGCAGATGTTCGCGCCGTCAAGGTCCTCCAGGCTTCGGATGCCGCTGTCGGCTGGCACCAAAAAGCCCTGTCCGTCATAGAGCGTGGTGAACAAGAAGTTGGCGCCTTCCTGTCCGTCGCGGGTGGCTGTCCAGGTGGTGTTGCGGATCAGCACATCAACCTCGCCGGACTGCAAAGCGGTGAACCGGTCGGCTGTCTCAAGCGGCTTGATCTCCACCGCGTTGGCGTCGCCCAGCACGCCGGCGGCCACAACCCGGCAGAACTCGACGTCAAAGCCGGAGAAGTTGCCTGACTCGTCCACCATGGCAAAGCCGGTCAACGCGTCGCGGGCGCCGCAGATGACACGGCCACGCTCACGCACGGTGTCCAAAAGCGATTCCTCGGAACCGCTGTCGCCATCGTCGCTGCAGGCGGCCGCAAACAGGGCCAGAGCCAGCAGAGCGATCAAAAGGGTGGTTATTTTCTTGAACATTTTGGGTCTCCTAGAAGTTTGGATTGTGTTGTTTGGATTGGATATTTTATCTGGACTATGCAATGGGTATGTATGGGTAATTATAATGTGGTTGGGGTTGAGGGATTGCGCCGACCGGTCTGGCCGTCTGCTGTGCAATAGCCTATTGTATTCACCAGCCTAGTTGGGTTCTGTGGTTTTTGCGTGGAGTTTAGCAAATGTTTGTGTGGCGTGACTCTGCCAACTGCACCCACCAGCCTTCACCTATATCCCCCAGCGCGGCGCGACGGTTTCCCAGATTGTCTCGGCCAGACGCACGCCGCCGGCGGTTGTGAGATGGACGCCGTCCACCTCCCGCATGGTCTGCCCGTCGATGATGTCGGTGTAGTTCCCGTTGCTGTCGGCGAACAGATCCCAGGTGTCAAAATACCAGATTGAACTTCTGCTGGCCGCCTCGGAGCGGTAGATTTCGTTGAGGTGCGCCATGCCGGTTGCGAAAAAGTCGTCTCGCATGATCGGAACCCCCACCCAGATCACCTCCAAGTTGGGCTGGTTGAGCAAGTCCATGGCGGCGGCCACCCGGATCCGATAGAAATCCAGCCAGGCTTGACTGGGGCGTGTGAGCAGCTGGCCGTTGTAATAGACGTCCTGGTAGTCGTTGCCGCCGAACATGATGACCAGCACTTCGGGGCGGTCTTCGTTGAGCAGCCTAGCCAAGCGTTGGGGCCAGTCGAGGTAGTCGGGGCGGGTAAGGCCCGATGAGATGTGCGGGTCGCGGGTGTAGTCGACCAGGGTGGTCGGGGTGATGCGCCCGAAGCCTCGGGTCAGCGCCAGGGTAAGGGAGTCGCCGCCGACCCACAGCTTGAGCGGATTGTCGGCTGAGACTTGACGGCGGAATGGAGCAAACGGGCTGGTTTGGGGTTGGGCTGGGGCGACGGTTGTGGCGGCCGGGTTGACGGGTGTGGCGGACGGGTTGACGGTTGCAGTTGGCGGGTTGGGGATAACAGGTGCTGCGGGTTGGCCGGGCGCCGCGGCCGGATTGGTTGCCGGCGCGCTTGGGTCGGTCGCGGCCGGATCAGCCGCTGGCCCTGGATTGGCCACTTCCCCTGACGCGTCAGACGTCGGTCTGGGCGCGTCGGCCGTCGGCCCAGGCGCGTCGGCCACTCCAGGATCAAGTGCCCCAGCATCGCCGGCTTGCTGGCGACCGATGGCGATCAAGGCATCCACGTCATAGTCAGCTTGGTCGTCGTCCAAAGCTGAACTGAGCGCGTTGGCGGGCCGGTCAAGGCTCAAGAAACTGCTGAAGCGGTCAAAGCCCTCGGCAACCGGCAAGACAATGTCTCGGGTGGTGCCGAAATCCTGGCGCTCAGCCAAACCCACCAAACTGCCAGACGACAACAGGGCCGCCACCAGCAAGCCGAACAAGACAGCCCCCATGGTCTGGCTGGCTGAAGCCGTGCGCCGGCGCGGTTGCGGGTTTCGCGGCTGCGTGCTCGGCGGTCTCGGCCGCGCGTTTGGGTTTGCGCCCGCGCTTGTTCTCGCGCCGTGCTTGGTTGCCCGGTCGGTCGAGCCAGCATTGCGATTGGGAGGTTGGGTGGCCATGTCGGAACCCACAATCAGAATTGGAAATAGATGAACGGGGCCACGCCTTCGGGCCCGAGTTGGTCGACCAGCAAGATCCAAAAGCCGAACCCCAGCACCAGCCACCAGACCGGCAACCTCGAAAGTCCGACCTGCAACCTGGCCAGGCCCTGGCGTGAGAGCATCTGCGCCAATAGCGAGAACACGATCACGCCAACGAACACATTGTTGATTTCGGGCGCGGGGGAGAGGAACGATGTAAACAACCGGGCGATCATGTCGGCCGCGTCGCCCAGGGTTTCTGAACGGAAGAAAAGCCAGCCCACGCAGACGAAGTGAAATGTGATCAGCCACCTGAGCGGAGTCGCCAGCGGGCGGCGCACCAGCGGGCGGCGCGTGGGCAAGCTGGGCTGGGCGCGCGATCCGTCCAATCCGCGCGATCCGTCCGTCCCGTCCGAACCAAAACGTTCCTCCACCCGTCGCTCAACCAACAAGCCGGTTCCTTGGTAGGCTCCCCAAACCACGAACGGCCAAGCAGCTCCGTGCCATAATCCGCCCAACAGCATCGTCAAAAACAAATTCCGATCCCGCTTGGCCCGTCCGCCGCGGTTCCCGCCCAGCGGAATATAGAGATAGTCCCGCAGCCAACTCGACAAGGTAATGTGCCACCGCCTCCAGAAATCTCCGATGCTGGTGGCTCGGTAGGGCTGGTTGAAGTTCTCGGGGAAGCGGAAGCCCAACAGGATGGCCACGCCGATGGCGATGTCGGTGTAGCCGCTGAAGTCGGCATAGATCTGGATGGAATAGCCATAGAGTGCCAGCAGAATTTCCAGCCCCGAGAAGCGGTCGGGGAAGCCGAAGACATCATCCACCAGGGCTTCGGCCAGATAGCTCGAGATGACGACCTTTTTGAACAGGCCCGAGGCGATGAGAATGGTGGCTCTGGTCAGGTCGATGTCAAGCGGGTTGAGGCGCTTTTGCAGTTGGGGCAAAAACTCCGAGGCTCTGACGATGGGGCCGGCCACCAGTTGCGGGAAAAATGACAGATAGACGGCGAAGTCCAGCAGGCCGCAGGTTGAGATTTTGCCGCGGTGGATATCGATGACATAGCTGAGCGCCTGGAAGGTGAAAAAGGATATGCCGACCGGCAGCACCACCCGCAGCAGCGGCAGGTTGGCCGACATGCCCAGCCGTTGCAGGCCGTCTTCGATGCTGGAGATGAAGAAGTCGTGGTATTTGAAGAATCCGAGCACGCCCAGGTTGTATAGCACGGCCACGATGAGCGCGGTTCGGCGGACGGGAGTTGGGCGCGGCTGGTTGGTGGCGGTTTGGGTTGCGGGCGCGGTGGTTTGGGGCGCGGCCGCTCGGGCCGCGGTGGCGCGGGCTGCGACCGACTGATGGCCGATGATGCGACCGCAAATCGTGTTGACAAAAGTGGACGCAACCAACAGCAGCACGAAACGCGGATTCCACCAGGCATAAAACACATAGCTGGCGGCAACCATGAACAGCTTCCAAAGCACCGGCTTGGAGTGGAGCAGCCAGCCCGTGCACAAAACAACAGCAAAAAAGACAGCGAAGGTAAAGGTGGGAAACAGCATCGGCTTTGCTATTCAGTTTAAGTCGGATTGGGTGGCTTGGGGTGTGTGTGGTTTGGTTTGGGATGGTCGGGTTGGGCGCGGGCTGGCTCCGCTTGGGCGCGCCGGCTTCGGGTCAGCGACAGCAGAGCGCCAAGCAATGTGCTAAACCTAGACCTATGAAATTCGCCTACGGCTTCCCCTTCATGCAATGCCCGCCCAACCCCGAGTTCTTGTCGGCCGACGCCATTGCCCAGCTCTCCCAGGCCGCCGAGCAAGCCGGCTTTTCCGCCGCATTCTTCACCGAGCATCCCATTCCGCCAGAAAAGTGGCGCCAAAGCGGAGGCCACGACGCGCTGGATCCGTTTGTGGGTCTCAGTTTCTGCGCCGCCGCCACCCGGGAGCTGTCGCTGCTCACCAACCTGACCGTGCTGCCATATCGCAACCCGCTGCTGCTGGCCAAAACCGTCGCCAGTTTGGACGCGCTCTCCGGCGGCCGGGTGATTCTGGGCGCCGGCTGCGGCTATCTGAAGGGGGAATACAAAGCCCTGGGCGTGGATTTTGATGAGCGCAACGAGCTGTTTGACGAGTCCATCGAGGTTATGCGGCTGGCTTGGCGGGGCGAACCCTTCAGCTATGAGGGACGGCATTTTTCGGTGCGCGACAGCGCCTCGCTTCCCACGCCTGCCCGCATTCCACCCGTCTGGTTGGGCGGCAATTCCAAACTCACTCGCCGCCGGGTTGCCCAATGGGGCCAGGGCTGGATGCCCATGCCCAATCCCCGGGCCCTGGGCGACCGGCGCCGGTCGGCACATCTGGACAACAACCAGGATCTGGCCGACATGCTGGCCTATCTGTCTGAGCAGTTGGAGCGGCAGGGGCGCAGCGATCCGATTGACGTTATATATATGACCTTCGAGGGTGGCACGCCCGGCACGGCGGGGTTTGACCTGCAGCAGCATCTGGATTCGATAGCGGAGCTGGAGCGGCTGGGCGTGACCTGGCTGGTGGCCAACGGCGGCGGACAGACACTGGACGAGGCGGTGGAGCAGACGTTGGGTTATGGCAGCGACATCATCTCGGCATTCGGCAGCTGATGTGCCAGCATTTGTGCTAGGCTCATAATTCCATGCCAGCTTCGCCCGCGCCCAGTTCGGCTTCGCCCGGTTCGTCCCCGTCGGCTTCGCCCGCGCCGATCCCAGACAGCCACCATGTCCTGGAGTTCCCCTACACCCGCACGACTGGCCCATTCGTGGGCCCTTTCCTGACCGGCTTGCGGGACGGGAAAATTCTGGGCAACCGGATCGAGGTCGCTGCCGGTTTTGGGACTGCCGCCGGCCCCAAGGTGTTTTGTCCGCCGCTGGAATATCACCCTGAGACAGCCGCCGCCATCGAGCCGGATTTTGTGGAGGTGGGCCCGGGCGGTGAGGTCGTGTCTTGGACTTGGGTGCAGCATCCCACCGCCAAGCATCCTTTTGCTGAGCCGTTTGCGTTTGCGCAGATTTTGCTGGACGGAGCCGACACGCCTCTACCGCACGCGATCCAGGCTAACTCGTCGGACGACATCTCCACGGGCATGCGGGTCGTGGCCCAGTGGCGCGGGGAACGCGCCGGTGCCATCACCGACATTTTTTTCGTGCCCGAGGCTGGGGATGCCGCCGCGGCTGGGGGTGCCGCCGCGCCCGACGACGCGCCCGCCACTGAGTCCGCGCCCGCCGCCCCGGCCACCGTCGCACCCGAAGACATTGCCCCCGGCGAGGAGCCGGTCACCATCACCGAGCACGTCATATCCCTCACCATCTCAGAACCGCTGCACGACCATCGCCGCCGTTTCGCCGAAGGCTTGCTGGCCGGCAAGATCATAGCCCAGCGCAGTCCGGCGTCGGGCAAGATATATGTGCCGGGCCGCGGTTTTGACCCCATGGAACGCGTGGCTATCACCGAAGCTGACGAGCTGGAAGTGGCCGACGTGGGCACGGTCGTGGGCTTCACCGAAATCAACCCCGTCCAATATCACGGACAAAAGGAAACCGAGCCCTACATCCGATGCTCCATCCTGCTGGACGGCGCCGACCAGCCGGTGCAAGGCATCGACATCCGCCACATCGCGGTCGCAGATTTCAGAATCGGAATGCGCCTCAAGGCCGTCTGGCGCCCGCCCGCCGAACGTGAGATCCTGGACATGGACAACCGCTTCGGCTCGATCCCCGAGACCGTGGTGGAGCGCTGGGATCCCACCGGCGAACCCGATGTCGACCCCGCCAGCCTTAAGGAGCACGCAATCTAGATGGCCATCTCACCGCCTGTCGATGTGGCCATCGTGGCGACTTCGCAGACCCCGTCGTATCGCTGCCATATGGACACCGAAGTGTCGCTGATCATGAGCTGCGCCAACGATGTCATCTCCAAGGTTGGCATGGATCGCCACGACATCGACTTCACCATCGCGGGCAGCTGCGACTATCTGTCGGGCATGCCGTTCGCCTTCGTCTCCAACTTGGACGGGGTCGGGGCCTGGCCGCCGATTTATGAGAACCATGTGGAGATGGACGCGGCCTGGGCGCTGTTTGAGGGCTGGGTTCGACTGCAGCACGGCGACATCAACACTGTGCTGGTGTCGGGTTCGGGCAAGTCCTCGCCCGGGCGGCCCCGTGAGGTGTTCCCGTTGCAGACCGATCCATATTTTTACGCGCCGCTGGGTTTGGATCCGGTTTCGACCGCGGGGCTGGCGGCTCGGGCCATGCTGGATCAGGGCGTGGCCAGCGAAGAGGATTTCGCCCAGGTGGTGTCGCGCAGCCGCCGGGACGCGCTGCATAATCCCAACGCGCAGCTGGCCTATGACAAGAGCCCCCAGGAGCTGCTGGCTGAGCCGTATTTCTGCGAGCCGCTGCGCAAGCACGACCTGCCTCCCATCTCGGACGGCGCCGCCGCGGTGATCATCGCTTCGGCTGAAGTGGCCGGCGACCTGTGTGACAACCCGGTCTGGATCCGGGGCATCGACCATCGCATGGAGTCGCATCACTTCGGTTTGCGCGACCTGACCCGGTCGGTTTCCACGCGGACAGCGGCCGAGCGGTTGGGAATAATTGGCGGGTCGCCGGGCGCGCCGCTGGACATCGCCGAGCTGAGCGTCAACTACAGCCCCGAGGAGATCATCTTGCGCCGGGAGCTGGACCTGCCAGACAGCTGCGTGGTCAATCCGTCGGGCGGGCCGCTGGCCGGACATCCGGTCATGGCGACCGGTCTGGTGCGCGTGATCGAGGTGGCCAACCGCATCGCGGCGGGACATGCCGGCCGGGGCGTCGCGCACGCATCGAGCGGCCCATGTCTGCAACAGAACCTGCTGTGCCTGCTGGAAGGCGGTGATGCGTGATGGCAGTTGCGAGTGCCGTGATCGGCGTGGGCCAGACCAAATACAAAAAGCAGCGCTCAGACGTGTCGCTTGACGGCTTGGTGCGCGAGGCGGCGCTGCGGGCCATGGAGGATGCCGGGGTCGACTTTTCGGATCTGGACGCCATCGTCATCGGCAAGGCGCCCGACGCACTTGAGGGGGTGATGATGCCCGAGCTGAGCCTGTGCGATGCGCTGGGCGCGGTGGGCAAGACCATCTATCGGGTCCACACGGCCGGTTCGGTGGGCGCATCCACCGCGGTTTCGGCAGCCACCATCGTTGAGTCGGGCCTGTATAACACGGTTCTGACGGTGGGCTATGAGAAGCAGTCCGAAGGCAACGCGACCTGGACGCTGTCGGGCGGGCGCAGCGGCGGGCAGGGCGCGGGCGGCACGTTTGCTCCCTGGATCCGGGAATACATCCGCCGCAGCCAGGCGCCCGAGCACATCGGCTGGATGATCGCCGTCAAGGATCGCCAGAACGCGCTGAAGAACCCCTATGCCCATCTGCATCTGCCCGACATCAGCGTGGATCAGGTCAAGGAGTCGCCCATGCTGTGGGATCCGATTCACTTTTTGGAGTCGTGTCCGTCCTCTGACGGGGCGGCGGCGATGGTGCTGACCAACCAGGAGGGTGTGCGCAAGAGCGGCCGCACTCCGGCCTGGGTGATTTCGCACGCCAAGCGCACCGAGTTCAGCCAGTTCCCGGGGCGCGATCCGGTGCGGCCGCAGGCGGGGGTGGAGTGTTCGGCTGCGCTGTATAAGAAGGCGGGCATCACCGACCCGCGCCGCCAGATTGATGCCGCCGAGTTGTATGTGCCGTTCAGCTGGTATGAGCCGATGTGGTTGGAGGGACATTCCATTGCCGAGGTGGGCGAGGGCTGGAAGATGACCGATGAGGGGGCCACGGCATTGGGCGGCGACTTCCCGGTGAACCCCTCGGGCGGGGTGCTGTCGTCCAATCCCATCGGGGCGTCTGGCATGATCCGCTGCTTGGAGGCGGCCAACCAGGTGCGCGGCACGGCCGGGGAATATCAGGTGGAGGGCGCCAAGGTTGCGGTGGGCCATGCCTATGGCGGGGCGGCTCAGTATTTTGCCATGTGGCTGGTGTCGAGCGAGCTGAACCCGAGCTTCGGTTAAGGCGCGGGTGGCGGGTTTGACGGGCAGACGGGTTGACGGTTTGACGGGTTGACGGGCAGACGGGTTGACGGACAAACGGAGCGCGGGCGTGGCCGGAATGTGTGAAGATCGGGTGGTCATTGTGACCGGCGCCGGGCGCGGTCTGGGCCGGGCGCACGCGCTGGAATTCGCTCGCCAGGGCGCCAAAGTGCTGGTGAACGACCTGGGCGTGGGCCGACAGGGCGAGCAGTCAGACGATGCCTCGCCAGACGAGGTTTCACCTGCCGACGAGGTGGTGGCTGAAATCCGAGCCATGGGCGGCCAGGCCGAAACCAATGGGGCTGACGTGGCCGACTGGGATCAGGCCAAGGCCATGGTCGACCAGGCCGTTGAGCTGTGGGGGCGGCTGGACACGCTGGTGTGTAACGCCGGGTTTTTGCGCGACCGTATGCTGGCCAACACCAGCGAGGAGGAGTGGGATGCGGTCATACGAGTGCATCTGAAAGGGCATTTTGCGCCGGCCCGTCATGCGGTGGCGCATTGGCGGGATCGCTCCAAGGCAGGTGAGGAGGTCGTGGCCCGTCTGGTCAACACCAGCTCGGGCGCCGGGCTGATGGGTTCGATCGGACAGGGCAACTATGCCGCCGCCAAAGCCGGCATCGCGACCTTGACCGTTCAGCAGGCCGCCGAGTGGGGTCGCTATGGTGTGCTGGTCAACGCCATCGCCCCCGATGCGCGCACCCGCATGACCGAGGGCGTGATCTACTCCAGCGAGGATGTGGCCCAGGGCGGTTTTGACGAAAAGGATCCGGCCAACGCTTCGCCTTTGGTGGTGTGGCTGGGTTCGGCTGGCTGCGATGTCAGCGGGCGCATGTTCGAGATCACCGGGGGCGAGTTGAACGTGTGCGACGGCTGGCAGCACGGGCCGGTTGTGAAGGCGCCCGAGCCGGGGCGGGCATTCGGGGTGGATGAGATAGCCGCGGCGGTGCATCAGTCAATCTCTGAGGCGCCACCACCCGCGCCGGTTTATGGAGTTGGCTAGTTTACGGTTTATGGAGTGAACTAGCTATCGGTTAGCGGGGGATGGCTAGCTATGCGAAACCGCCAGATTAATTGATCTCGATAACTCGTGCTTGTTCCGCCAAAGCCATAGGGATGTCCCACCAGATTTGCCAACTCTGTGTTGGCCGAAGTGAGAATTTCACACCGGCAGCATTGGTCTGTATCCATTGTTTCCCATGTTTTTCCCAGTTTGTCGAACCTAGGCCCTGCAGGTGGCTGCTGTCGATATAGCAAAAGGTGTAGCTATGGCGTCGCCCAGTGTCGCCGTCAAGTTTTTTGTATGGTGTGGCATTTATGTTGGCTCTGGGCTGATTCAGGAAATTAGAAATCCCAGCCAGGTCTCCGTCGAACCTTCCCAAGCGGTAGCCGGAGATCTGCAGGCACTTGCCGCGGCTGACAATCTGCCCTGATTTGATCTGCAGCTCATGCTCATTCCCGTTGACGCGCACGACTATGTCGGCCGCGATGTCATGGCCACCCTCTTTCCATATGGCATGGTGGCTGGCTGTGTTGTCGGATCGTATCGCCTTGACGATTAATTCCTCCAGTTGCCAGCCACTGCAGCGGTTTCCGTCAAATAGATTGTGAAACTCGCGCAGGCTCCGCTCAAATTCCTGCAGCATGTTCGGAGTCAGGCGATACATAGCATCTCGCTCTCAAGCTGTTCGCTGTCGGTGAGCGGATGCTGAAGCCACCCATTGGCGAGCGCAACAAATTCCGGGTTCATTTCGATCCCCAGAAAATTCGCCCCCAAATCCCGGGCCACCACACATTCTGATCCAGAGCCGGCAAACGGAATCAAAACACTTCCCCCCTGTCCTTCAATTCGGGGCCCTTCAATCCGGGAAAGCAAAAGTTGCCGCGTTAGCTCCATCGGCTTTTGAGTTGGGTGCTTGAGCACGTCATGCGATTTGTGTTCACCGGTTTCCGATGGAGAAAAAACCCGATCTCCACAGTCCCGGCACAAGAACCACCTTTCAACCGCTCCCGCCCCACCAGCCAGCGCCGGGACAGAGATGACATCGCGGGGCAAAGCTCCGTTTGCGTGGGCTCGGTATGTGGTGACCCTGCCATTCTTGCCTCCGAAACGACTGGCGGTGGCAGCTCGTTCCCGTCCGGCACACTTCAGATAATTGCTGGTGTAGGGAACCCTGATTTGATCAACCTCCAAAGCGGGCCGCCTGTTGCCCGGCTTCCACAGGCACAAAATCGATTCGTGGGAGCGCTGCCAGAATTTGGAAGACGGCACGGCTTTGTTGGTGTAGTGCCAAACTAGCCAGCGCTGTTCGCCAACAGGAAATTTGACGGCCAGATGAGACAGGATTTCAGGGAATCCATAGACATAGATCAGCCCATGGTCCTCCAGCACATCAAAACAACGGTCAAGCCATTGTTGCGACCATGCGACATAGTCGGCCAACTCCATCTGGTCGTCATTGTTTCCGAAGTTTTTTCCGATGTTGTAGGGCGGGTCGGCAATGACCACATCGAATTTTGCCTGGGTTCCCAGGCTATCGAGAACGTCCAGGACATCCCCCAAAATAATTCTGGATTGGTCTGGCTCGCGGTGGTCTAGCCCGCGACACTCTGGCTCGCGGTAGTCTGGCCCGCGGCGACTTGGCTTCGGGTGGTCAAGTTTGTTGGCCTTTGTCATTGTGTCTTCCATATGACTATATTAATGTGGGGGTCTGACATTTTTGGCAATTGTCTGATTTTTCAATGGATTTGGTGGATGGGTGCTGGGTTGTGCTGCTGTAGCAACCCGAAAAAATTGCTAGTCGTGATGGTCTGGTGGACGGGCTAACGAGTTGGCGATGGCGCTACTCGCCCGGCGAACTTGCTTGGATCGTCCGGCGAACCTGCCTGGGGAGCCCGTCTAGAAAACCAGCCGAAACGTCGTATTCCACCGCCTTACTACCGGGTTTTGCGCAAATTCCGGAGTGCTTATACTGATTTTTTCAAAAAAACTGGAAATAAGCTGATAATCCCCTAAAATGATGGGTATGAATCAGCATGCGGGAATGTATCAGCGCGCACTGGATCTGCCCGAGCCGGGCCAAGAAAGTTTTTTTCTCTGGGGGCCCCGTCAAGTTGGCAAAAGCACCCTGCTCAGGCAACGCTACCCGGAGGGCGAAAATGTCTGGGTGGATCTGCTTTTGAGCAACAACTTCTCCCAATACAGCCAAAATCCTGAAAGCCTCCGACTTGAGCTGGAAGCCAATCCGCCTTCGGCCGACACGCAAATTGTGATTGATGAAATTCAAGCTGTGCCGGGTCTGCTCAGCGAAGTCCATTGGATGATGGAAAACAGGGGCTACAAGTTTGCGCTTTGCAGTTCCAGCCCCATAAAGTTGATTCGCCAAGGCGGCAATCTCCTGGGCGGCCGCGGACGGCGCTATGATCTGCGGGGCATGGCTTCCGGGGAGTTGGGTGCCGATTTTAATCTGCAGCGAATCCTCAATGCGGGGTATTTCCCGGCTGCCTATCAGTCGGAAAGCTCCCAGGACTATCTCAATTCCTATGTGGGAGATTATCTGCGCCAGGAGGTAGCGCAGGAAGGGCTGGTTAGAAACTTGCCGAGGTTCAGGAATTTCTTGGATGCTGCCGCGCTGCGCGATGCCAGCGGAGTCACCATTTCAAATATCGCCAGCGAATGCTCCGTAAATGAAAAAACCGTGAAGAACTATTTTGAAATTTTGGAAGACACCAAGCTGGGTCAGTGGTTGCCGTCCTTCAGCAAGAAACCCAAGGGGCGCGAAGTCATGTCGCCCAAGTTTTATTTCTGCGATGTTGGGATGGTCAATTTTTTGGCGCAAAGGGGAGAGGTTGTCGAAGGGGGTTCACAGGACTTTGGCAAGGCCTTTGAGAATTGGGTGTTCCACGAGCTATCCACCTATCTGGCATATAACAATCCGCCCATGAGACAGGGCAACCGGCTTTCATATTGGGGGCAACACAACGGGCCTGAAGTGGATTTTCTGGTGGGCGACTGGCTGGCCATCGAAGCCAAATCAAGCCAGACCATCTCAGGACATCACCTGAAGGGTTTGCGCGCGCTCCACAAGAAATACTCCAGTTTTGAGACGCGCATTGTGGTGTGCCGAGCGCCGCGGGCCATGAAGTTGGACGATGGCATTCTGGTGTTGCCCTATCAGGATTTTTGCAAGCAGTTGTGGGAAGGCCAACTGATCCGGCTGTAGCTTTTTGTTTCTTTGGTTTTCTAGCCGGCGTTGCGCAACTCCTGGGATTCAATCTCCAGGAGCTGGTCAAACAGCTGGCGCAGCTGGTTGCGGTTGGAGCGCAGGTGGGCCTTGTTCTCAAGTTCGTGGGGGTCCTCGCTCAGGTCATACCATTCGTGGTCGTGGTCGTCGAAGTCGGCGTCGGCGCCGAACAGCTTCTGCTCGTTGGTCGCTTCGCCCGCTCGTCTTATCCCGCCGCCGATGCCGAAATAGCGGGCATATTTGGTGGTGCCGTCAAAGAAGCCCCTGACTGAATAGCGGCAGTTGCTGATCAGATCCGACTGCGCGCTGTCCTGGGAGAAGAACACCCAATCCCTGATCTTGGCACTTGGGTCGGACAGCAACGGCGACAGATCCTTGCCCGCAACTGACGGCAGATCCGACAAGCTGAGCCCGCCCATAGAACAGATGGTGGCCGCCAGATCCACGTGGGTTGCCAGTGCGTCGGTGTGCTGGCCGGCAAACTCGAAGCCGCCGCCCGGCTTGGCGATCAGCGGCACGCCCATGACTTCCTCATAGACGCAAGGCAGCTTGGCCCGCAAGCCGTGCGAACCGCAGGCGTCACCGTGGTCGGAGGTATACAAAATGGTGGTGTCGTCATAGATGCCCAATTCGTCCAGGCACCCCAGAATGCTCTGCAGGCTGTCGTCAAGTCGCTCATGCAGCCAGGCATAATAGTCAAGCTGGCGCAACCAGGAGCGGTGGTCGTCCAGCGACATCGACCCCACAAAATGTTCGTTGTTGCGCACGGTGCGCCAAGCCCGCTGAACCTCCGGTTTGGTGTGCAGGTCGTCCTCGAAATTCTCCGGCAAAGAGTCAAACAGCTCGGGGTAGTCCTCCGGCGGGGCGGTCAGGTCAATGCCCTTGAGCATGTAGTCAATCATGAACCGAAACGCCGCCACGTCATCTGGATGTTGTTCCTGATATGACAGGTGGTCGATCGGATACCACATGATGTCGTGCGGGTTGACCAGCGCCACGGTCAAAAACCAGGGGGTGTCGCCAGCGCCGTGCTGTCGCAGCCAGCCGACGGCTTGTTCGGCAATCACGGGATCGAACTTGCGCCCGCTCCAGGGGCCGCCGGTGAAATGCTGGTCAGAGCCGGCCCAGTCGCTGTAGCCATGGGCGGACATGTCGGGTTGGGGGCTGTGCGACAGATGCCACTTGCCCAGATAGGACGACCGATAGCCCGCCTGCCCCAGCAGCGAGCCGACCGTGGGGATGTCGGGGTTGAGCGCAGTGTGGGCCGGAAAGCTGACGTTGTCCACCACCCCGTGGTCGGCCAGATACTGGCCCGTATATAAGCTGGCCCGGGAAGGCGAGCAGGGCGAGGAGTGGGTGTAGTAATGGTTGAAGCTGAGGCCGTCAGCTGCGAGGCGCTCATGCGCGGGCAGCGAAACCTTGCCGGCCAGCCAGTCGTTGCGGCGCTCCTCGTCTGAAACGATCAGCAGAATGTTTGGTTGGGTGGTCATTGGGGTTGTCCTTTGGTCGTGTCTGGTTTGGTGGCTTCTTGGTTGAAGAATTTGGGATCGTGCCAATAGCAGCCGATGCATGTGCCCCTGTAGTGGCCGTTCCCCTTGACTTGGGACACGTTATATCCCAGCTTACGGGCATCAAAACGCAGGTTCGTTTCCCTGCAATTCTTGCAGTGCTGCCGTTTGGCATTGTTGGCTGCTTTGGACAGCGGCTGAAAATCGTCCAGCGTAACGAGTGTTGGATCGTTCAATCTCGGATCATCGCGCCGCCCATCCTTGTGGTCGCACTCGACTTTTCCGACATCCAAAACCACGCATCTCTGTTGGACGATTTCTGAGCGAATTTTTTTGGGTATAGGCTTGGAAATCGGCACCTTCTTTAGCCCATGCAGCTCAATTGCATGGATCTTGTTGCCCTGCTTATGACGGACGACATTGTAAGTTTTGGCAAGTGTGGAATCGTCACGACACCAGTCCGCGCCGTTGCCAAATCTTAATCTTTCATAACGCCCCACAAATTCAGCGATATTCACTTCTCGCGAAAAGCCATCCTTGTCCGGTTGGGCGAGTTCCAAGAATAACTCCCTCTTGCTTTTGTGCCCTTGGCTAGCTGCAATTTTTTTGCTCACTTCGCTAACTCCCTCAGGCGATCGATTGAAGCCTGCACGTATTTTGAAGAAATATCACAACCCGCAAAACACCTGTCTGTCTGCAGAGCTGCCACAGCAGTTGTGCCGCCTCCCAAAAATGGGTCAACCACAAGATCACCCGGCCGGCTGTGCATTTCAACCAGATCGACAAACAAATCCAGCGGCTTTTGAGTTGGATGAATCCGCTTGCCATTGTGTCGTGGTATTGGATATTCGTAAATTCCGTTGTGATATTTTCCGTTAAACACTGGCTTCCCACCCTTGACGCCAACAACGGCAATCTCTCGGCTGTTTGAAAGATAGGTGGCTCTCTGGTTCAGGGGGACTGGGTTAGTTTTTTGCCAGATGACAAGTCGCAACATTTTGAAACCCGCTTGCTTCATGGCAAGCTCCAGTTTGGTTATCTTCCAGAGGTCATACCAGATTATGGCTGTGCCTCCCCGTTTCAGAGTGCGATATGCCTCGCTTGCCAAAATGTCAAGGTCAATTTCCGCCTTATCCCATTCCCCGAAATCCATGCTCACCGCAAACCGGTCAACGCCATTTTTGACTTTGGCAAAGCCCGTGTCTCGACTGATTGTGTAGGGAGGATCTGTCAAGATGAGGTCAATGCTGTTGGATTCCAGCTTGCCAAGGAAATCCCTGAAGTCGCTTTCCTCTATTTCAATTGAAGCGGGCTCCACTGGTTCCGTCAGCCTGCGGGCCAAATGGGGGTTTTGAACTATTGTGGTCATCTTACCTGTCCTTGGATATGACAAACTTTGTCCGCCGGCTAGCCGTCACGCCGCAACATGCTGAATCTCTGGCCGCTGGCGCCGTGGGTCGGCTGGCTGGCCAGAAACAGAACATATTCGGCCACATCCTCGGGGTTCTTCACCCAGTCGCCGGCGATCTGAAAATCGTCTGAATGAAGCGCCTCCAGCGGCTGGTTCACCAAGCCAGCCAAAAGCTCGGTGCGCACCGGCCCCGGCACCAGCTCGTTCACGCAGACACCTTTTGGCCGCAGCTCCAGCCCCAGCACCCGCGCATACATCGCCACTGCCGCCTTGGTGGCGCAATAACCTGCCAGACCCTCGCTGGGACGATGCCCCTGTCCTGACCCCATGATAATTATGTGGCCGCCTTCGCCGTCGGACAGCGCCTCAGTCGCTTCCACGCAACAGTAATGCACCCCGCTCAAATTGACGTCCAGCATGCGCTGCCAGTCCCGGTCGTCGATGTCGCAGGCCAACTGGAATGGATGCACCGCGCCGGCGTTGGCCACCAGTATGTCCAGCTGCCCGAAGGCTTCCAGCGTCCGCGCCACAAGCTGGCTGACCGACTCGCGCACGCTCACGTCCGCCTCCACCGCCACGGCCCGCCCGCCGGATGCGACTATGCCTGCGGCCACCTCTTCGATCTGGTCGGCACTGCGGGCGGCACAAACCACGGCTGCCCCCGCCTGCGCCAGCCGCTCGGCCACGGCGCGACCGATGCCCCGTCCGGCGCCGGTGATCAGCGCGACCCTGCCAGACAGCGCGGGTGCGGGAGATGCCCGGCTGGGCGCGGTCTGGTGGGACGCGGTTTCGCCGGGAGAGGCTCGATTGGGCGCGGCCCTGGGGGTTTGGGATTGCGGGTCGGTTTTAGTCATAATGCATATTTTGGCAGGGGGGTCTGACATTTTTGCCCAATATCGTTTAGCCAAAATAGAGTTTAGACTTTAAATAATTTATGACTTGGATATCTGGCGTAATGGCCGGGACAGGAATATGTGGCGCGACAGCCGGGGGCGAGGCCGGGGCCGAAGCCGGGGTTGGCGCAACGGCTGAAACAGGAATATGTGGCGCATAGGCAGCGACACGGGAGGCACTTTCACCGATTTGGTGTCGCCCAGCGGTCAGGTGGTCAAGGTGCTGTCCACGCCCGACAATCCGGCCGAAGCGGTGGCCGCGGGCATAGCCCAACTGCAGCAAGGGGAGGACATTGCTGACCTAGCGACTGCTGACCAAACGCCCCTCCAGGAGCTCACCCACGGCACCACCGTCGCCACCAACGCACTGCTTGAGCGCAAGGGAGCTCGGGTGGCGCTGGTCTGCAATCAGGGCTTCGGCGACATCATTGAGATTGCCCGCCAGGATCGCCCTTCGCTGTATGACCCTTTTGCCGACCGGCCGGCTCCCCTGGTTGACCGCCAGCACCGCTTGGAAGTGCCCGGGCGACTGGACGCCAGCGGTGCCGAAATCATCGCGCTGAAGCTGGACGAGTTGCCGCGGTTGCCGCCGGACACCGAGGCCATAGCCGTGTGTCTGCTGCACAGCGACCTCAACCCGGCTCACGAGCAGGCGGTGCGTGATTTCTTGGCGGACGCGGGTGCGGGGCCGGACGCGGGCACGAACGCGGCGAGCGCGGACGCAGGCTCAGCAACCGCCACCCCTGACATAACCTGCTCCCACGAAATCGCCCCGGAATTCCGAGAATACGAACGGGCCTCCACCACCGTCCTAAACAGCTATCTGAGACCCCGCTGCCGCAGCTACCTAAAAGACCTCAGCCAGCTCGCCCCCCAAGTTCTGGTGATGACCTCGGCCGGCGGGCTGCTGCCAGCCGAACAAGCCGCCGAAGCTCCTGCCCGTCTGCTGCTGTCGGGCCCCGCGGGAGGCGTCAAGGCAGCCGCCCACTACGCCACCCTCAACGACCTCCCCAACGTCGTCAGCCTGGACATGGGCGGCACCAGCACCGACATCTGTCTGATCCAAAACGGCCAGCCCGCCCCGGCCGCCCAGCGAAGCATTGACGGCTACCCCGTGCGGGTCATGGCGCTGGACGTCCTGACCATCGGCGCGGGCGGCGGCTCCATCGCCCACATCGATTCAGGCGGCGCGCTCAAGGTCGGCCCGCAAAGCGCCGGAGCCCGACCCGGCCCGGCCTGCTATGGTTTGGGCGGGCAACTCCCCACAGTCACCGATGCCAATCTGGTCTGCGGCCGCCTGTCTCCCGAAGCCCAACTCGGCAACCTGGGCGCGCTCCAACCCGAAGCCGCCCGCCAGGCGTTCGACCGCACCGGCATCGATCCCCGGGGTGTGCTGGAAGTGGTCAACACCAACATGGAGCAGGCGCTACGGGCAGTCACCACCCGGCAAGGCATCGACCCCCGCGAGCTGGCGCTGGTGGCTTTCGGCGGAGCGGGCCCGCTGCATGCCTGCGAGCTGGCCGAGCTGCTGGACATGGGCGCCGTCATCATTCCGCCCCGGGCTGGCGCGCTATCGGCCGTGGGCATCCTGGGCGCGCCCCGACAAGTTGACCTGGTGCAGTCCTGGGGTGCGCTGCTAGACCACCCGGGAGCCCAAGCCGCGGCCGACCGACTGCGGGCCCAGGCGCAAAAGCAGCTGCCCGAAGCAGACGAGATCACCACCAGCTTCGACTGCAGATACAGCGGACAGAGCCACGAGATACAGGTGCCGTCCCCCGAGCTGTTCCACCGCCAGCACCACCAGCAAAACGGCTACAGCAGGCCCGACACCCCGGTGGAGATAACGGCCGTGCGGTGCGTGGCGCGGGCCAGCCTTGAGGTGCCGCTGCCCGATGTCGAGCGCGAGGTCGTGGCTGGGCCGGCCGTCATCACCGAGGCGGACACCACCATCTGGGTGGGCGAGGGTTGGCGCAGCGAACTGGGGCGGGCGGGTTCGCTGGTGTTGCGGCGGGTTTGAGAGCGGCGGGAATACGACGGGAACACGGCGGGTGTGAGACAGGGATAAGACGATGGATCCAGCCAGCCTCGAAGTGCTGCTCAGCCGACTAGCCGGCATCGCCCAACAGATGGGCGTGGTGTTGCGGCGGGCGTCATTCAGTCCCAACATCAAGGAGCGCGCCGACTGCTCCTCGGCCATCTTCGCACCCGATGGCGAGCTGCTGGCCCAGGCCGAGCACATCCCAGTCCATCTGGGATCCATGCCGGCTTCGGTGGCCGCGGTGCTGGCACAGTTCGGCGACAGCTGCCGCCCGGGTGACCAGTTCATCGTCAACGACCCGTTTGCCGGCGGAACCCATCTCAACGACGTTACCCTGGTGGCGCCTTGCTTCAGCGTGCCTTCGTCCACCGTGCCGTCCAACCCCGACCCGCCGTCCAACACCGACCCGCCGCAGTTGCTGGGCTGGGTCGCCAACCGCGCCCATCATGCCGACCTTGGCGGAGGCGCGCCCGGATCCATGCCGGCCGATGCCACCGAGATATTCCAGGAGGGCCTGCGCCTGCCGCCGCTTAGCTTCACTCCCGAGGTGGCCGCCCTGATCGAAGCCAACTCCCGCACCCCAACCGAGCGCCGGGGCGACATAGACGCGCAGCTGGGCGCCAACATAAGCGGGGCCGCTCGCCTGGCCGAGTTGTGCGCGACCATGTCACAGGAGAACGCCGCCAACCCCTCGGGCGCCGCCGACCCCTCTGCCAGCTTCAGCCAAGTCCTGGCCTATGGCGAACGGCTGATGCGCGCCAATCTGTCGTCCCTGCCCGACGGCACCTGGCACTTCCAGGACGTGCTGGACAGCTTCGGCCCCGAGCCGCACCAGCAGCAGCCCCGCAGCATCAGTCTGACTCTCAGCATCGCCGCCGACGAGATCACCTTCGACTTCACCGGCACCGACTCCCAGGTCGCCGGCAGCGCCAACGCAGTGCGGGCGGTCACCGAAAGCTGCGTGGCGTTCGCCCTGCGCACGGCAACCGATCCGCAGATACCAGCCAACGGCGGAGCGACTCGTCCGGTCAAGCTGATCACCGAGCCCGGCAGTCTGGTGGATGCCCGTCCGCCCGCGGCTGTGGGAGCGGGCAATGTGGAGTTGAGCCAGCGCATCGCTGATGTGTGCCTGGGAGCTTTGGCGCAGATTGTGCCCGAGAAGGTCGGCGCGGCTTCGGCCGGCACCATGAACAACATCCTGATTGGAGGGCAGGGGTTGGGGGACGGACAGATGCAGGTGGACGGACAGAAGTCGAGCGGCGACCAAAACCCAGGCGGCGACCGCAGCTGGGTATATTACGAAACGGTGGCTGCCGGCCAGGGCGCCAGACCCAACAAGGACGGCATGAGCGGCGTGCACACCTGCATGACCAACACCCAGAACACTCCGATCGAGGCTTTGGAGCGGGCCTTCCCCATGCGGGTCGAGTGCCTCAAGATCCGTCAGGGTTCAGGCGGCGCGGGCCAGCATCGCGGCGGCGACGGCATCCAGCGCGACATCGCCATTTTGGAGCCGGCCGTGGTGTCGCTGATAACCGAGCGGCGCCAGAGTCAGCCGTGGGGTCTGGCCGGAGGCGAACCCGGAGCCACAGGGGAGAACTGGCTGGTTCCGCGGGACAATCCGTCTGCGCCCGTCAAGTTGCCCGACAAGGTAACCCTGCGAACCCGGGCTGGCGACATTATACGTATGCTGACTCCGGGCGGCGGTGGCTGGGGGCCGGGCGGCGGTAGGGGGCCCAAGCCGAAGGGTGCGGTGGCCCGGCGCGACCGCGGCTAGCGCGCCGCAGACCCGGCTAGCGCGCCGTACCCCCTAGCGCGCCGTACCCCCTAGCGCGCCGCCTGCACTTCCTCGGGCGAGCGGATCCGTCCCTCGTCATGCTGGAACAAGACATCGTTGTATCCCTGTCCGGCGGGCACAAAATCGTCCAGCTCGGCACGCTTGAAACCCACATACATCGCCCGGCGCCCGACCCCGGCCCCGCTGGGCGCAGGAGCGGCGTGCATGGTGTGGCCGAAGTGCGCCGTGACATCGCCCGGCTGGGTGTCCACCGCCACGGTCGGCCAGTGCGCCTCAACCGACATATCCCGATTGGAATGGTGATGCGAGCCCGCCAGAAAGTGAAGCTGCCCGCTTTGGCTGTTGGCGGCGTCCAGCTGAATGCCGACATTGACACCCGGGCACAGCACCGAATGACCGCCCATGCCGCAGTCGCGGTGCCACGGCAAATCCGACAGCCCCTCGGCAATCTCGCCGTGCTTGATGACCACGTTATAGCCGTCCAGCCGGTCGGGGTTGGGCAGCAGGTTCTCGCCCGAAAAGTCGCTGATCCGCTGCAGTCGGGGGTCGTCCCTGAGCGCCTCGATCTGCTGATATGTGTCGTTGAGATAGGTGACCCGACAGCACACCTGCGAGCCGTCCTGCTTGGTGGCCCACCAGGAGCGCTTGTCGCTGGCGTGGGCCTGGGCTGAGGCGGTGTCGGCGATGGCGGAGAACTCGGCAATCTCGGCGGGGCTGAAGACATTGCGGAAGTGGGCGAAGCCGGTGGTCTGGAAGAAGTGCGCGATCTCGGCGGGGTCGTCGTCCAGGGTGAAGGACTTGCCCAGTTGGAGCGGCTGGCCGTCGGTGTCCGTGAGCTCGGGGGGTTCGTCATAGAGCGGCCGCCCGAAGTAAGCCGCCAGCAGGGTCGGCTCCCAGGCGGCGAACTGGTCGAAGCTGCCCGATTTCATTTTGAGCCCGTCGGTGTATAGCAGCGCAAAGCAGCTTTTCAACTCCTGGGCATACAGCGACCAGTCCTGCGGGGAGACTTCCACGGTCACGTTGTGGTTGGCTGGGTTGGCGCCGCCGCGGGCCGCCTCGCCACTGGCGCGCAACGAGACCTCCATTCCGTTTTTGGTGATGCGGTAGGTCGCGGCTTGTCCGTCGGTCAGCTGCCAAGTGAAACTTCGGCCGGGTTTGGACGTGGCGGCAGCGAGCATGCCGTTGCCTGCGGCCAGACGCTCGGGCAACTCGGCTTGGTGGAAGTGGGTGAAGTCCAGGATTTCGTGGCTGATCATATGACAGAGTTTAGCCGACGACGACGAGCGCGCCCGGGGGATCAAATCTTTGGCATACGCGGGTTGAAGGCAGACGCGGGCACGGCACGCGACAGGCGCGGTATTGTGGATAACGGTGGCACCTGAAAACCCCTGTCCGCTGATTGACACCCATCTGCACGCCGTGGGAGCCGACCGCCAGCGCTATCGGTTGCGCCCCGAGGATCTGCCGGGCAACTCCTGGGTGCACACCAATCCGGCAACGGCCGAGGATCTGGTGGCGGAGATGGACTCAGCCGGAGTGCAAGCTGGCGTGTTGGTTCAGCCGGTCGGCGCCTATGGCACTGACAACAGCTATATCGCCGACGCCATCGCCGCGCAGTCCGGCGCGGTGCAACCCAGCCCACCACAACTGGTCGGGGTCTGCGTCATAGACATGACTTCGCCCGACCGCCTGGGCAAACTTCGCTTTTGGACCCAGCAGCAAAAGCTGTCGGGCGTGCGCCTGTTCTCCATCCCCACGCCCGAGAACTCCTGGCTGGACGACCCCGAAACTTTTGAGGTATGGCGAGCCTGCGCCGAATGGGATGTGCGGGTCAGCGTCTGTCTGTTGCCTGCCGAGCTCAGCAATCTGGACGCCGTCCTGTCGCAATTCCCCGAGTTGCCCGTGGCGCTGGATCATTGCGGCTTTGTCGACTTCGGCGCCGGTTCGCCCGCCGGTTCGCCCGCCGGTTCAGATCCCTGGCACCAGGCCGAGCCGCTGTTTCGTCTGGCCGAGCGACCCAACCTGCACCTCAAGGTCACCACCAACGTTTTGGAATCAGCCGGTCAAGCCGCGCCCGAGTTGCTGGCTGAACTCACCCGCCGTTTTGGCAGCCAGCGGCTGATGTGGGGCTCTGACTTCCCCCAGACGCATCACCTGCGCTATCCCCAACTGGTGGAGCTGGCCCGCAATGCCTCCAGCGGACTGCCGGCGCCGGCCCAAGCCGACTATCTGGGATTGACTGCCTTGAGACTCTGGCCCGAGCTGGCGCCGCCCAAGTTGGCGCCGCAGAGTTAGCGCGGGCGTGGACGCGCGCTAGACGCGCCCATATCAGCGCACCCGGGCGCGCTGGCGGGTCAGTGGTGCTCGTGCGAATGCGAATGGTCGCCCATGAGCTGTTCGTGTTGGCAGATCCGACAATACTTCTGGTGTCGTCTCCGCCGGCGAGCATTCCGAGTGGCAACCCTCTCGGGCTCATACTTTGAGGCAATCCAGCAGCCGACGGCTATGCTGATGATGATCCCAAAAACAACTTGACCACCCTCTAAATCGCCTCCGGTGGCTGTGTCCACAATCATCATTATTGGGAAAACAAAAATGAAAAATAGTGCCACCAGTATGCGAAGCACACCTGGCGAGCGTGGGTGTTCGGTCATGTTAATCTCCTTTCGTGGTCTCCCTTAGTCTTTCAATATATATTATAGTCGGCCCCAGCGAATCTGTCAGGAATTGTCCCAAGCGCCGCCCGCCGCCGCGCCCGGCACCTGTCTCACAATCCGCCGCCCGCATCACAATCCCGGCAGGCTCGGGTGAAACAGCTCATAGTGCCGCAGGAAATCCAAAATGATCTGGCGGGCTTCATCCCAGTTGGCGGCCCGCGGCCCCGGCAGCTCCCGGTTGTAGGGCTGGTCAAACACCACCACCGCCAGATCGCCCGAGCGCAACGCCAGCACATTGTCCGGGCTGTCCTCGATATACAAATCCGCGCCGACATCCTGCTTGCCGCCGATGAAGCAGATGTCCCGATATGGAATCTTGACGTTGTCCAGCCACTGGACGGTATCGCTGGCGACAATGGCGTGGCTGCCCGACAGAAACAGCCGATGGGTGATGATGCGGATCCACACGCCCGCATTGGAAAGCTCCCACAGGGCCTGGCTGGCGCCCCGGATCATGCTCATGTTCAAAAACAGCCGCTGCTCGGTGATGGCGCGGGTGTGATAGTCCTCGTATTGCTCGGTGGTCAGATCCCACTCGGGGCAGTTCCACGACACATCGTCGGTGAGCTCGTCGGGGGAGATGCCGCGGTCGTCGGCGATGAATTTTTTGAGCGACCCGAGATAGTCGCCGCAGACGCCGTCCAGGTCAACGCCCAGAATAAATTGCCGATCCATGCTGGGTGGATTTCAGGGGGCGGACGGGACGAGCGGACGGAACAGTTGGGCTGACGGACAGACGAGCAGAACCTAGGCGCCCTTGGGGTGCCAGACGGTCTTGAACTCGCAGAACGACTCGACAAGATACGGGCTCTGCGCCGCGTCACCCAGCCAGTTGCGTTCCTGCTCCGAAGCCCACAGCGCCCGGGTTACATTCTGCGAAGCCAGCCCCTGGGCCTGCGTGCGCAAGTCGGGTTCGCAGCCGGTCAGGTCAACCGCATTCACATCGCCGTGCCCGACCAGCGGCGGCACCAACTCCTCGCGAAAGCCCGTCAAAATGTTGACCACTCCCGCCGGCACGTCGCTGGTGGCCAGCGCCTCGGCCAGCACGATGGACGGCAGCGGATGCTCCTGGCTGGCCAGCACCACAGCCGTGTTGCCCCCCACCAGCGCGGGCGCCAGACGCGAGACCAGACCCAGTAACGCCGGTGCATCGGGCGACACCACCCCCACCACCCCGGTCGCCTCGGGAATGGTGAAGCCGAAATACGGCCCCGCCACGGGATTGCTGCTGCCCGCCACCGAGCCGAATTTGTCGCACCAGCCGGCATACCAGATCCAGCGGTCGATGGCGGCCGAAACCTCCCGGGCGGCCAGCTCGCCCTGATCCAGCGAATAGGCGTGGCGCCCGCCGGCTTCGCCCCTGGCCTGCAGCTCGCGCACGAATTCCTCGCGGCGGCTCTCCATCATCTCGGCGATGCGATAGAGGATCTGGCCGCGGTTATAGGCCGTGCGCCCGGCCCAGGACGACTGCGCGGCGCGGGCTGCCTTGACCGCTTCCCGGACGTCCTTGCGCGACGCCCTGACCGCGTGCGCCAGCAGGTCGCCTTCGGTGGTGTGGACTGGATAGGTGCGGCCCGACTCGGATCGGGGGAAGTTGCCGGCGAGATAGAGCTTGTAGGTCTTGAGCACGTTTGTGCGGGGCGTGTCGGTGGCCAACGGGGACAGACCGGTGGACGACAGGCCGGCTGCCGCGAAGGTCTGTCGGGCGTGGCCAGGCTGCTGCCGCTGCTCTCGCTTGCGCCCCCGCCCGCGTCTAAACAGTGCCATCGCCGATGCCGCCCGTCCAGGTGTTGCCAGCCAGAGTGCCTCCAAGCCCGCCGTCCGCCAAGCCGCCGCCAGCTCCCGCGTCCCCCGTCCAACCTGCTCCACTCAATCCCGCCACAGGCTCCAGCTCAACATAGGGCGCCAAACCCTGACGTCCGCCCTCGCGACCATAGCCGCTCTCCTTGTATCCCCCGAACGGACTGGCCGGGTCAAAGCGGTTGAAGGTGTTGGCCCAGACCACCCCGGCGCGCATCTGCTCGGCCATCCACAAAATCCGCGAGCCCTTTTCCGTCCAGATGCCGGCCGACAGACCATAGGCGGTGTTGTTGGCCTTCTCCACGGCCTCCTCGGGCGTGCGGAAAGTCAGCACCGACAGCACCGGGCCGAAAATCTCCTCGCGGGCGATGCGGTGCGACTGGGACACGTTGGTGAACAGGGTCGGCTTGAAGAAATATCCCTCGGCGGGCAGCTGGCATTCGGGCTGGTAGATCTCCGCGCCTTCCTCCACCCCCGACTCCACCAGCGAGGCGATCTTGTCCAGCTGGGCCTGGGAGTTGATGGCACCCAGGTCGGTGTTTTTGTCCAGCGGGTCGCCCACCCGCAGCGTCCCCAGCCGACGCTTCAGCTTGTCCACCACCAGCTCGGCCACCGACTCCTGCACCAGCAGGCGCGAGCCGGCGCAACAGACATGGCCCTGGTTGAAATAGATGCCGTTGACAATTCCCTCCACGCACTGGTCGATGGCCGCGTCCTCAAACACGATGTTGGCGGCTTTGCCCCCCAGCTCCAGGGTCAGACGGGTGGGCCGGCCCGCAATGCGCTCGGCGATGCCCTTGCCGATGCTGGTCGAGCCGGTGAAGGCCAGCTTGTCCACGCCGCGATGTTCCACCAGACTGGCGCCGGTGTCGGGCCCGCCGGTGATGATGTTGACCACCCCCGGCGGCAGGTCGGCGTCTTGGAGCACCTCGGCCAAAAGCAGCGCCGACAGGGGCGTGGTCTCGGCTGGCTTGAGCACCACCGTGTTGCCGCAGGCCAGCGCTGGAGCCAGCTTCCAGGCAGCCATCAGCAGCGGGAAATTCCACGGGATGATGGAGCCGACCACCCCAATCGGGCGGGGCTGTCGTCCGGCAAAGGCGAACTCCAGCTTGTCGGCCCAGCCGGCGTGATAAAAGAAGTGCGCCGATGCCAGCGGGATGTCCACATCGCGAGACTCCTTGATGGGTTTGCCGCCGTCCAGTGTCTCCAGCACGGCGAACTCCCGCGACCGCTCAGCTAGCAGCCGGGCGATGCGATAGATGTATTTGGCGCGCTCGGCCGGCGCCATGGGCCCCCAGATTTGCTCTTGGGTTTTGCGGGCCGACACCACCGCTCGGTTCACGTCTGTGTGGTTGGCCAGGGTGAAGTCCGCGATGTGCTCGCCGCTGGCGGGGTTGATGGTGGCGGTGGTGGACTCGCCGGGTTCCTCCAGGTTCGAATCGATGAACAGACCATAGCTTTGGCGCAGGTTCAAGATGTCGGTGGATTCTTTGGAGGGGGCGTATTCCAGGGTGAACTCGGCTGCCTGGCGGGCGACCTCGCTGGACACGGGGACGGCCACCTGTGGGGCGGTTTCGTCTGGCGGCGGCGCTGGCGCTGGCGGGGACGCGGGTGCGGACGGGGCGGTTTCGTTCATGGCACGTCCTGTGTCTCGTTGGGTGGGCCCTATGTGACCGTAAAGTCCTCGGGGCGCGGATAGCGGCCGGCCGACAGCTTGGCGTATTGCATCAGCACATCGTTCAGCAGCGACGATGCCCCCAGTCTGAACCAGCGCGGGGTCAGCCATTCGTATCCCAGCGTCTCGGCCACGATAACCAGATAGTGCCAGGCCTGCTTGGCGGTGCGGATGCCCCCGGCCAGCTTCAGCCCCACCTGTCGGCCGCTGCCTTCGGCTATGTCGCGGATGGCCTCGGACATGCACAGGGCGGTCTCAAAGGTGGCTGCCGAGCCGATTTTGCCGGTGGAGGTCTTGATGAAGTCGCCGCCCGCCGCCGCCGCCAGCATGGACGCCTTGCGCACCTGGTCATAGCTGCCCAGCTCGCCCACTTCCAAGATGACCTTCAGGTGCGCCTGCCCGCAGGCCTGCTTGGATGCCGCAATCTCGTCGAACGCCACCGAATAGTTGCCCGACAAAAAGGCGCTGCGGTTCAACACGATGTCGATCTCGTCGGCGCCCGCCGAGACTGCCCAGCGGATTTCGTCCAGCCGCATCTCAAGTGGGCCCAGCCCCGACGGGAAACTGCCGGCCACGCTGGCTATCTTGACCTCGGAGTTGCCCAGGGCTTGGGCTGCGACCGGCACCAGGGTGGGATAGACGCAGACCGCCGCCACCGGCGGGATTTGGGGATTGGACGGATCGGGGCGCAGGGCTTTGGCGCACAGCGAGCTGACTTTGCCGGGTGTGTCGGCGCCCTCCAGGGTGGTCAGATCCATGCAGCTGACGGCCAGCAGCAGGGCGGCTTTTTTGGAGCTGGTTTTGATGGAGCGGGTGGTCAGGCCGGCGGCGCGCTCGGTGAGGCCCACGGCATCGACCGGCATGGCGGCCCAGCCTCCGAAGTAGGTTGCGGGGTTGGTGGCGGTCGCGGTTGCGGTTGCGGGGTTGGTCTCGTTTTCGGCAACGTTGGCTGGAGCCCCAACGGTCGCCACGATGTCGGCGGTTGCGGTATTCACAGTTTCAGTGGCAAGGAGTTAGGTGGCAGGGGATACGTTATATATGCAGGCATACGTTATATATAGGCGCGACATTCCGGGCGCAGGCGATATTCCGAGCGCCGGCACCGCTAGCCATTCTCCGCCAGCCAGGCCGTATTCTTCTCCCTGGTGTTTGTGCCCGTCAGCACGCCACTCGCCCGGGCCTTTCTCTTGGCAGCCTCAAACCCGTTTTCGCGCTCCTCGCGCACCAGGGAAATCAGCGAATAGATGCCCAGCCTGTCGGCCCCCGTGTTGGGGACATATTTGAGTATCTCGCTCGTGCCCTCCTTGGGCACCCCATAGTAATCCCTCTCAACTTTTTCCATTTTGCTGCTCCTTGTGTGATGCTTTTTCTGGTGCGGTGTTCTGGTGTTTGTTCTGGTGCGGTGTTGGCCGAATATGGCACGGCTCGGCTGTTGCATATATTTTAGGGTTGCGGGCTCAATATTTTGGCGTTAGGATAAATTCCGTGTCAAAGCGAACCCAGCGCAGAAAAGCCAATGCCCGGCGCAAGAAGGCGAACCACGGCCGCAAGCCCAACACTGGGCGCAACAGCTAGCCCGTCCGCCCAAGTCCTCATCTATGACGGTGACTGCCGGTTTTGTGTGCGGCGCGCCAGTTGGTTCCAGCGAAAATCACGCCAGGCAGCCGAGCACCAGGCGGCCCAGCGCCAGGTAGCCCAGCGCCAGACGGTCCGGGCCGTGCCATACCAGCAGCTTGACCTGTCGTCTGATTCTGTCCTTCCGTCTGAATCCGACCTGTCGCCCGAATCCGACCTAGCCCGGCCAACCCTCACCCAGCAGACCCTGTCTGAGCAGACTCTGTCCCAGCAGACCCTGTCGCGCCAAGCTGTTTGGATTGACGCAGCCGGCAAGCAGCACCTGGGCCACCGGGCGGTCGCCAAAAGCTTGATCCACATCGGAGGCTGGTGGGGAATTTGCGGTCGGGTCATGCTGGTGCCTCCAATCAGTTGGCTGGCTCGGGGCGTCTACCGTCTGGTCGCCCACCAGCGCCACAGGTTGGCGTAGGGCCCGCCGCGACCACACCCCGCCGCGACCGCACCCCGCGCAACCCACACCACCCGCCACAACCCGCTATAATAAATTCACAGCCAGACCCCCAACCCAAAAGGTAGGCACAGGCTCATGAGCATCACAACAGAGAACCCCAAAGCCGAGAAACTCACAACCCCGTTCTCAACCGAACAGGCCACCGCCAACGATGTCGAGCGCATCGCCAGCATCGCCGAATTCAACGCCGGCGAAGACAGCATCTTCCACGATGTGGTCAACAACGCCGACACCTTGTTCACCTGGGACTATTCCAAAGGCGCCCGACCCAAGCTGGAGAAGCTCTATGAGAAGGCCAAGCGGTCGCAGTGGAATGCCGAAGTCGACCTGGACTGGAGCATCGAAGTCGACCCCACCAACATCCTGGCGCCGGTGGAGGACGTCCCGCCCACCATCGAGGACATCTCCGGCCCCGGCTCGCCCGTGCGCAACTGGAGCGACAAGGAATGGGCCGAGTTCAACACCGAGGTCGTGGCCTGGCGGCTCAGCCAGTTCCTCCACGGCGAGCAGGGCGCGCTGGTCTGCACCGGCAAGATCGTGGAGACCGTGCCCTGGATTGACGCCAAATACTACGCCGCCACCCAAGTCGTGGACGAGGCCCGCCACGTGGAAGTGTTCGGCAAGTATCTGAACGAAAAGATCGGCAACTCCTATCCCATCAACCCGCACCTGCGCCTGCTGCTGGACGACATCATCTCAGACAGCCGCTGGGACATGACCTATCTGGGCATGCAGATCATGGTGGAGGGTCTGGCGCTGGCGGCGTTCGGCTTCATGCGCCATATGACCGACGAGCCGTTGCTCAAGGAACTGCTGCGCTATGTCATGGCCGACGAGGCGCGCCACGTGGCCTTCGGGGTCATCAGCCTGCAGGAGCTCTATCAGGATCTGTCGGCCGCCGAAATCAGGGATCGTCAGGTGTTCGCCTTTGAGGCGGCGCTGCGAATGAGAGACAGGTTCCTGGCGCAGGAAGTCTGGGAGCGGATGGGTGTGCCGTCGCGCAAGATGGTGGAGATATTTTTGGCGCTGCCGATGGAGAAGATGACCTTCCAGAAGATGCTGTTCTCCAGGATTGTGCCCAACTGCCGCAAGCTGGGACTGCTGGACGCGGCCGACGGCTGGCTGCGCGACCGCTTCACCGAGTTGGGTGTGATCGAGTTCGAGCATCTGGAGGACACCAGCGAGGACTATGAGACGTTTTCGGCCATCGAGAACTCCTGAGGCCACCGCCCCGCGCCTGCCCCGCCCCGCGCCTGCCCCGAAAACTCCCGCTGAACTCCGACCGCCCCGCCGGCCACGCAAACCCCCGCTGCTTTGAACCCCGCCCGCAAACCTGAAATCGACTGGGCCGAGCTGTATTCGCAGGCCCACCAGACAGCCCAGCAGGCCTATCCACCTTTCTCCGGACTGAAGGTGGGTGCGGCCGCGCTGGTCAATGACGGGCGCATCGTGGTGGGCTGCAACGTTGAGAACGCATCTTTGGGGCTGACGCTGTGTGCCGAATGCGCGCTGATCTCGGCCCTGCATGTTTCGGGGGGCGGCCGTTTGGTGGCGCTGGCTTGCGTGGACGGCGAAGGCGACAAACTCACTCCGTGCGGCCGCTGCCGCCAACTGCTGCGTGAGGCCGGCGAGCCGGATCTGGTGGTCAATGAGACGCACACCATCGACCAGCTTTTGCCCGGCGCCTTTACTATGGTGGATCTGCCCTCGCCTCCGCCGTTTCTGTCGCAGGTGGCACCGGCCAGCTTGCCGGGCACCGCGTCCGCGCCTGCCTCCGTCCCCGCCGACTTCAGCATGCAAGACCTGCTGGCCGCCAAAGCCGAAGGCCACCGTCTCACCGACCCACAAATCCGCTGGTTCATCAACGCCTACACCCAGGCCGCCATCCCCGACGAGCAAGCCTCGTCGCTGCTGATGGCCATCCGCCTGCAAGGCATGGGCCCAGACGAGCTGGCCACATGGACCGCCGCCATGATCGACTCGGGCGAACGGCTGGATCTGTCGGGCCTGTCCGCCCCCACCGTCGACAAGCACTCCACCGGCGGAGTGGGCGACAAGATCTCGCTCATTTTGGCACCGCTGGTCGCCGCCTGCGGAGCAGCCGTGCCGCAACTTTCCGGACGGGGACTGGGCCACACCGGCGGCACCCTGGACAAACTGGAAGCCATCGCCGGCTGGCGGGCGCAGCTGGACAACGCCGAACTGGTGGCCCAGCTGGCCGAAGTCGGAGCCACCATCTGCGCTGCCGGCGAAGGGCTGGCCCCGGCCGATCGCAAGCTCTATGCCCTGCGCGACGTCACCGGCACGGTCGAATCCATTCCGCTGATCGCCAGCTCGATTATGAGCAAGAAGATCGCCGAGGGCACCGCCAACCTGGTGCTGGACGTCAAGGTGGGCACAGGCGCGTTCATGAAAACCCAACCCCTGGCGCGCCAGCTGGCCGAAGCCATGGTTCAGCTGGGAGCCGACCACCAGGTGGCCACCACCGCGCTTTTGACCAACATGGACACCCCGCTGGGAAATACGGCCGGCAACGCCATTGAGGTGGCCGAGTCGGTGGGGGTGCTGGCCGGCGGCGGCCCGTCCGATGTGCGCGAGCTGACCCTGGCGCTGGCCCGGGAGATGTTGGAGCTGGCGGGTCTGTCGGCCGACCCCGAAGCGGCGCTTGATTCGGGCGCGGCCATGGATGTCTGGCGCAAGATGATCACAACCCAGGGCGGCGACCCCGACGCCGAGCTGCCGACAGCCGCCGAAACCCACGAAGTGTCGGCTCCGGAATCCGGCTATCTCACCCGTCTGGACGCCATGGCCGTGGGGGTGGCCGCCTGGCGCCTGGGAGCCGGCCGAAGCCGCAAGGAAGACCAGGTGGATCTGGCCGCCGGGGTGGTCTGGCACGCCCGCCCGGGCGACAAGATAGCAGCCGGTGACAAGCTGTTCACCCTGCACACCGGCAACCCAGAGCTGTTCGAGGTGGCCCTGGGCGCGCTGGACGGCGGCTATGACATCGGCCCCGAGCCGCCCGCGCCCGCGCCGCTGGTGTTGGATAAGGTGACTGCCGGCTAGCCTTAATCTATGCCAACCCCCACCTTATCTGAAATCCAAAAAGTCCCCAAGGTGCTGCTGCACGACCATCTGGACGGCGGCGTGCGCCCCCAGACGGTCATCGACCTGGCCAAAGATGCCGGCTACAGTGACCTGCCCAGCCACAATGTCGAGGAGTTGACCGAGTTCTTCTTCCAGGGCGCCAAGGCCATGGATCTGGATCAATACCTCAAGGCGTTCGTCCACACCTTCGGGGTGATGCAGACGCCCGAGGCGCTCAGCCGGGTGGCCTATGAGTGCGCGCAGGATCTGCACAACGACGGCGTGGTGCTGGCCGAGATCCGGTTTGCGCCCGAGCTTCACACCCAGCGGGGGCTGAGCCACGACGAAGTGGTGCAGGCGGTGATCGACGGCTTCAAGCAGGCCACCTCCGAGATGCCCATCCGCATCGGGATTTTGATTTCGGCCATGCGCACGGCGGCGCACTCGCTGGAGATAGCCGAGCTGGCAGTGCGCTGGCGCGACGACATCGTGGTGGGCTTTGACATTGCCGGCGAGGAGGCCGGCCATCCGCCCACCCGCCATCTGGACGCGTTCCACTGCATCCAGCGCAACAACTTCCACTTCACCATCCATGCGGGAGAAGGCTTCGGGCTGCCGTCCATCTGGGAGGCGGTGCAGTATTGCGGGGCCGAGCGGCTGGGCCACGGCGTGCGCATAATCGAAGACATCGAAGTCCAGCCCGACGGCGAAGCCAAGCTGGGCCGGCTGGCGTCGTTCGTGCGCGACCGCCGCATTCCGCTGGAGCTCTGCCCCACCTCCAACGTCCACACCCGGGCGGCCGCGTCCATCGCCGAGCATCCCATCGGCTTGCTGAAGCGGCTGAAATATCGCGTGACCATGAACACCGACAACCGCCTGATGAGCGACATTACTCTGTCGGAGGAATTCGCCAAGAGCGCCGAGGCGTTTGACTGGACATGGAAGGACATACGCTGGCTGACCATCAATGCCGCCAAGAGCTCGTTCATCGCGTTTGAGGATCGGCTGGATCTGATTGATGACGTAATCAAGCC
>CAZERQ010000052.1:0-2640 GCA_964514465.1 uncultured Acidimicrobiales bacterium | reverse complement strand
GGGGTGATGACGGGGGCACGGGGCCAACGTGGAAACCGGGGCCGACGGCCAGACGTGGGCGCGGAGCGCGGCGGCGGGGCCAGACGTGGGCACGGCCAACTCCGCAAAGGTTCGCGCAACTGGCAGCTCTGCTTACTGGTTTGCTTGCTATACTGTGTGGTAAGGAGTCCGGAAGGCAAGGAGTCCAGATTTTCATGCACACGTCAAAGCAGAGAAAAACCAGGCAGACGAATTCCAGGCAGCCGCTGGTTGCCCCCACGTTTGTGGGCGTGCTCGGTTTGCTGGCATCCCTGCTGGCGCTGGTCGGCCCGCTCGGCGCACCGCTCGGCGTGAGTCCAGTCGTGGCGCAACAAACCCCGCAGGTAGCCACCACGTTCACCCCTGATGTAACCATCAACGTGCCACAAATTTCCAAATCAAGCGGCTCCGGCAGCGGCTCCGGCAGCAGCGCAAATTTATTCTCCGGCACCGAATTCCGGGTGAAGTTCGTGTCAGTATTTGGCCCCCATCTGGCCTGCACAGCCTCGACCACCGCCACCTATGTCGTCCAAGACAGCGGCCTCGTGGCGCAGTCGTATCCGGCCACCGCCCTAACTTTGGTGGATCTCCCCGCCGGCCAAACCACAAGCTGCATATATAACGTGGAGTGGCCCACCATAGGAGGGCAGGGATGGTCGACCAACACCAGGCTGAACCGCGAGCCCGGCGCCACCACGAGCATAGCCGCTTCGGCCCGCTCCGCCACCGCGACCTACACCGAAACCAGCGCCGTGACGTTCAGCCCCAAAATGACGATCACAGTCCCCCGGCTAGACGCCAACGCCGACGACATAAACGATTTTTCGGGCATAGAGATAGCGGTCACGTTCAACGCGGCCCTCATTAGCCGAGACAGGGGCTGCCCGGCCAGCACGACCGGAACCTATGTGGTCCAGGATGACGGCACAGTAACCGCACCTCGCCCGCCCGTGCTGGTGAAATTCCCAGCCAATGACGGCCGGTGGTGCTCCTATGGCATCACCTGGCAGGATTCTGCGCCCGGTCTGCGGCTGAATAGGGCCGAGGCGACCGTCGGTGCCGAAAGAGCCAGCGCCACCTATGGCGCAACTGGAGCCAGCTATTTCCTGCCGCTGGTTAGCATTTCAGTGCCCGACCTGGACGCCAACAGCGATGACATAAACGACTATTCCGGCACCGACTTCAAGGTGCTGTTCAGCCCAGCGGGCAGCTCCCCAACGGGCTGCACGACCTCGGGCAGCGGGGATTATTTTGTGCGAGACAACGGCTGGGTGGCAGCCAAGCGGACGAACACGCTGGTGGATCGTCTGGCTGGTGCAACCACGGGCTGCGAATACATCGTGACCTTCCCGCAAGGCGCAGTCGGCCTGGAGATCTCGTCCGGGGCGGGCGGCAGGGTGAGCGCCGCCGACAGGTCGGTTTCGGCGACATATCGGTCGGTTCCCATCGAGACTTTCACCCCGATGGTGACCATCACGGTGCCCCAGACCGATGCCAACGGCGATGGCACAAATGACTATGCCGGCACCGTCTTTGAGGTTTCGCTCAGCAATGCTCGGGGCAGCACCTTGGGCTGCACGGCTTCGGACAGCGCAACATATGTGGTGCAAGACAGCGGTGCGGTGGAGCTGTCGGTGCCCTGGGCGGGGCTGGTGGTCCGTCCCATTGCCGGCCAGCTTTGCCAATACTATTTCACCTGGCCCAATGACGTGCCCGGGTTGCGCCGGCAAACAACCAGCGCGATTTCCACCGGCGTTTGGGGCAAGGTGACCTATGAGGCGGATCCGTCCGCTTCGGTGCCAACCTTGGCCCCTGAACCGACCCCGGCCACCTCCTTCACCCCAACCGTGACCATCACCGTCCCGCAGCTTGACGTCAACCGCGACGGCGCCAACGATTTCGCCGGCCAGCAGTTCACGGTGACCTTCCAGCGGGCATACGGATCCCACGCCGACTGCACCAGCTCGGCCACCGCCACCTATGTCATCCAAGACAGCGGCGCCGTGGAGCCGTCCGCCCCAGCTCCGAGCCTGGTCGATCGCCCCGAAGGTGAGACCACGGGCTGTGCCTACTCTGTCGGGTGGTCGCGGGTGGCCGGCCTGCTGCGCCACACCGGAACATTCACCGTCAGCGCCACCAACAAGGAAGCCACCGCTAACTATCGGGCCAGGGTTGCCACCCGGTTCACCCCCGATATAACCATCCAGGTGCCCCAGACCGATGCCAACCGCGACGGCACCAACGATTTCGCCGGCACCCAGATTGCGGTGACCTTCAGCCGGGTTGACGTTCCGGGCCGTGATGGAGCCGATGCGGGCTGCTCCGATTCGGTGAGCGCGCCCTATGTGGTGCAAGCCGATGGCACGGTGTCGGGGTCGGCTCCGAGCCTGGTGAACACCCCCACGGGTCGCAGTTTCCACTGCATATATGATGTGGCCTGGCCAGATGTTGCCGGTCTGGTGCTTCAGCCCCGTGCGACTGGTCGGATCAGGTCGGTCAACAGGGTTGTGTTTGCGCGCTATGAGGCGACGGCGACCGATGCCACTTCGTTCAGCCCCGATGTTGCCATTGCGGTGCCGCAGCTGGACGGGGACGGGGACGGGGCGAATGATTTTGCCGGCA
>CAZERQ010000051.1:0-4534 GCA_964514465.1 uncultured Acidimicrobiales bacterium | reverse complement strand
CCCGCCCAGCGACCCGCCACAGCAGCTGGTGGAAATCTCAGCCGGCGATGTCGTCCACGCCACCCCCGTCAGTCACGCCACACCTGTCGTCCACGCCACCCCCGTCAGTCACGCCACACCTGTCGTCCACGCCACCCCCCTCAATAATTAATGCCACGATTTTCCAATATTCAAGCTAGGATGCACAAAAGTGGCAAGAGAAAAAAGAACCAATCCGGCAGACGCATCCAAGGCGGTCAGGCGAGCGGCGCGGGCAGCCTCAAAGGGCCAGTCAACCAGACGATTTCGCGACCGATCCCTGGGATTTCCGCTGGTGATTTTGACCATCTTTGTGCTGGGCAGCCTGCTGGTGGCCTATGCCTACAACGGCCGGGACAAGGAACTGCGCCCCCGCCAGTTGGACGACCATTGGCATTCGCCCTATCTGGTTTATGACTGCGTGGCGGCCCAGGAGGAGGGCAACGATGGCTTCTTGCCGCCGTTCACCTCCACCCGCGATGAGCGTGGCGTGCACTCCCACAGCGATGGCGTGATCCACATTCATCCGTTCGTGTCCACCACCGCCGGGCGCAACGCCAACTTCAATGCGTTCTTCAGCGAGATGGGTCTGGGCGGCATTGTGGCCGGCATCTCTGAAGACGCGATTGTGATGGGCGACGGCACCAGGCTGGAAGCCGGCGTGGATTGCGGAGGCGAGCCGGCCATCATCCAGATTGCCCGTTGGCGACGGCTGACGCAGCTGGATCGTGACCCGATCATCTACACCGAAAATCTGGGCGAGGTTCGTTTCCTGGCTGACGGCGAGGCGTTCACCATGGCCCGGGCGCCGGAGGGTGCCGAGCTGCCGCCGCCACCCCAGGAGCGCATTGACATGGGCCGACAATTGAGCCCGCAGAGTCCGATTGATCCGTTCAACCCGGACAATCCATATGACAACCCCGAGACGGAGGGGTCTGACGATGACGCCGACTCCGACACTCCGGCCGATGGCGATGCCGACGCTGACGCGGATGGCGGCGCGGATGCCCCCACAGCCGACGCCGACACGCCCGCCGATGCGTCTGAGCCCGATGCCGACTCCGATGCGCCCGCGGACGACACCGCCGACGTCCCCGCGCTTGAAGCACCCGCGTCTGAACCTGATACTGCGCCCGAGCCCGCCGAAACCCAACCCGAAAGCTAGCCGCACCCCGCGGAGAAATCCGGACCAAAAATTTGAAAGCAGTTCTGCTGGTTGGGGGTATGGGCACCCGTCTGAGGCCGCTCACCAACGACTGCCCCAAGCATATGCTTCTCATAGCCGACCGGCCCATGCTGGAGCACATCATGGCCTGGCTGTCGCAACAAGTTGACGGCTCGCCCACGTCAGCCGGCCCCACTTCGCCAGACGGCTCGCCCACGTCCCCCGGCCCCACCCCGCCCCAACTCATCACGCAAGCCGTCCTGTCGCTGGGCTACAAACCCGATGCCATCGAAGCCGGCTATCCCCAAAAAATCTGCGCCGGCCTGCCGTTTGACTGCGCGGTGGAACCCGAACCCCTGGGCACCGCCGGCGGCATCGCCCACGGCGCGGCCCACGCCGGCATCACCAGCACCTACCTGGCCATGAACGGCGACATATTGTGCGACTTCTCCTGTGCGGATCTGCTGCGCACGCACCGGCAAAACCAGGCCACCGCCACCATCGCACTCAAGCAGGTGGCCGACCCGTCCCGCTTCGGCGTGGTGGAGACGGACGAACGCGGCCAAATAACCAGATTCGTGGAGAAGCCCAACCCCGGCGACAGCCCGAGCAACTGGATCAACGCCGGCATATACATCCTGGAGCCCGAAGCGCTGGCGGGCATCACCCCCGGCCGCAACGTCTCCATTGAGCGCGAGATATTCCCCGACCTGGCCGAGCGGGGACAGCTGTTCGCCGTCAAGTGCCAGGGGACATGGTTTGACGCGGGCACCCCGCAGACGTTCCTGGAGGCGCAGTTTCACCTGGCGGGGCTGGCAGCTTCGGCAGGCCAGGACAACCCAAACCCCAGCAACTACGTGCACCCCCAAGCCAACCTGTCGGCCAGCGCCAACCTGTCGCACAGCGTGGTCATGTCGGGCGTCCGGGTGGGGGAGCGAGCCAAGATAGAACGTTCGGTACTGCTGCCCGATTGCGTCATCGGCGCAGATGTCGTGGTGCAAGATTCCATCGTCGGAACCGCAGCCCAGATAGGGGAGCGCGCGTCCGTCACAAATCTGAGCGTGGCTTGTGGTAATGTGGAGGCAGGACAGAAACTGAACGCCGCCCGCCACGGCTGAGCCGCCACATCTCCGTCTGCAACATCCCAACCACATCCCCAACCCACAACCAACATCATGAACTGGAACATCGGACAAGTCAAAGTCGCGCTCATCAGGGAATACCTGAGCGCAACCGACCCCCAGGGCTTCTATCCCGACAGCTTCGACCCCCAAGCCGTGGAAGACAACCGCCACTGGTTGGAGCCGCACTTTGTGAACTCGGACGGCCACTTCGCCATGTCCATCCACGCCTATGTGCTGGAATCCGAAGGCCAGACCATCATGGTCGACACCTGCGTGGGCAACCGGACGATCCCCGGCATCGAGACGCTCAGCGACCTGGGCGATGGCTTCCTGGAGGATCTGGCGCAGGCGGGCTATGTCCCCGGCGACATCGACACGGTGCTGTGCACCCACATGCATTTTGACCACGTGGGCTGGAACACCATCTGGCGAGACGGCCAATGGGTGCCGACCTTCCCCAACGCGAGGTATTTGTTCAGCCGGCTGGAATATGACCACTGGGCCGGGGGCACGCCGGGCTTCGCCTTGACCTTTGCCGACACGGTTCAGACGGTGATGGACGCGGGGCTGGCCGATCTGGTCGACAGCGACCATCGGATCACAGGTGAGGTGGAGATGGTGTCTACGCCGGGGCACACTCCCGGACATGCCAGCGTGGGCATGCGCTCAGACGGTGAGGAGGCGGTGATCACGGGCGATATGGTGCATCATCCCATCCAGTTTGCGGTGCCCGACTGGCTGGTGCCGCCAGACGAGGACTCGGAGCTGGCCGCCGCCACCCGCAGGTCGTTCGTGCAGCGCTATGGCGACACGGGCGCCACCGTCTTCGGCAGCCACTTCGCCGGGCCCAGCTGCGGACATCTGCACAGCGACAGCCAGGGCCGCGTGGAGTTCAGGGCGCGTGTTTAGCTGGCGCGTCGGTCAGTCAGCGCTTCGACAAGCGGCGGCAGAACCTCTTCCCAGTCGCCCACAATTCCCACATCGCACACCTCAAACATCGGCGCCTGCGGATCGCTATTGACGGCCAGCACGACCTCGGCGGTGCGCACCCCCACGGTGTGGTTGAACTTGCCCGATGAGCCGACCGAGATGAACAGCCGGGGCGAGATGGTGTGCCCGGTGATGCCGACTTGACGGGCCCGCGGCATCCAGCCCTGGTCGGTGACCTTTCTGGTGGCGCACAGGGCGGCTCCCAGTTTTTGACGGAGCTGTTCGAGCAGCGGATATTTCTCGGGCGACACGCCCTGGCCCACGCCGATCACCAGCTCTGCGGCGGCGAGTTCTGCGCTGTCGTCGGCTCTGGTTTTGGATTTGATTTTGACCCGGCTGTGCGGCTCGCACCGAAGCTGGGACATGGCCGCTGACTGGCCAGGCTCGGTGGCACACCCAGCCCCGCGCGGCGCCAGCACCCCCGCCCTGACGGTCGCCATCTGCAAACCCGACCGACAGCCGATTTCAGCCACCATGAAACCTCCGAATGCGGGCTTGTCGGCGATCAGCTGCGGGCGCGTCCGCGCTGGTGCGCGTGCGTGCGCCGGCTCGGACGTATCGGCCGGCCTGACCTCCAGACCGATGGCATCGCCCACCAGCCCCGCATCCAAAGTGGCCGCTATGCGGGACGCAACCTGTCTGCCCCAAGCCGTTCCCGGAGCCAGCACCGCCCAGACATTGGGTCGCTGGCGCAGCCAATCTGAGACCGCCCAGGCCACGTCTTCTTCCGGCATAAATTCCTGGTCGCCGACCAGCTCCACACCTTGAGCGGCACCCCAGTCGGCGAGCTGGCGCGGGCTGGGCAGACGGGGGCCGATAGCAATCACCTGGCTGTCGGGCGCGGCTGTTGGGTTGGCGAGCGCGGTGGCCTGTTCGCCGGCCGCGGCTGTTTGACTGTCGGGCGCGGTGGCCTGGCCGCGACTCTGTTGCGCCAACCGATCGGCAGCCCCCAGCAGCTCGCGGGTAAGCTGCTGGCGATCGGGCTCGACGATGACAACTATGCCCGCGGAGTCGGCAGACAAATCCGACGGCGGCTCGGCGCTGGTGTCGGCATCGGTGCTGGTGTCGGGGTTCGCGTCAGCGAGGCTATCAGCCTCTGCTCCAGCTTCAGCCCCAACCCCAACCGCGCCCAAAACTCCGCGCTGGTGGCAAAAGTCCGCCACCTCTGCAATTGCCTGCGCGCTGAAATCCAGCTTGACCTGCTGGCGCGACACGTTGACCGTCTTGATGTCGCCAA
>CAZERQ010000050.1:0-7249 GCA_964514465.1 uncultured Acidimicrobiales bacterium | reverse complement strand
CTTGCCGGCGCCCAAATCCGCGACAAAGCCTCAGGCGAGCTGTTCGATATCCAAGCCCGCCGGGTCATAGTCGCCGACGGCGCCAACTCCCGCTTCGGGCGCGCCCTGGGATGCCAGCGCAACCGCGACCTGGCCCAGGGGATGGCCATCCGCACCTATTTCGCCAGCCCCGTCCACGACGACCCCTGGATCGAAAGCGCCCTGGACATCCAGGATCGCCACGGCAACTGTCTGCCCGGCTATGGCTGGATCTTTCCGCTGGGCGACGGCAGCATCAATGCCGGCATTGGGTTGCTGTCGACCTTCAGGGACTACAAATCGGTCAACACCTCCTGGCTGATGGACGAGTGGGCCCATGCGCTGCCCGACTTCTGGCGGATCGATCCCCAGGCCCCGGAAATTCCCCCGGTGGGCGGACGGCTGCCGATGGGCGGATCGGTGGAACCCAAAGCGGGCGACCGCTGGCTGGTGGCGGGCGACGCCGCCGGCACCATCAATCCATTCAACGGCGAGGGCATCGACTATGCCTATGAGACCGGCCGGGCTGCCGCCAAGCTGATCCTGGAGTCGCTGGCCGGCGAGCCGGGTTCAGACGGGCCGACGGTCGAGCCTCAACTGGCGACCCAATACCAAGCCTGGCTGGACGACACCTATGGGCTGTATTTCAAGGTGGGCCAGCTTTTCGCCAAAGCCATCGGCCGCCCGGAATTCATTCGCAAGCTCACCCAGGTGGGCATGAAATCGCAGACCCTGATGGAATGGGCCCTGCGCATCATGGCCAATATGTTGCGCCCTGACGAACGGGGGCCAGCCGAGTTGGCCTATGCCGCCATGGTGCAACTGGCTCGCCGGAGCAAATCCGACTAGAGCGAGCGCGCGGCTAGAGCAAGCGCGCGGCTTTGGCGGCAGCCCGGCAGGTGAAATCTATGTCCTCGCTGGTGTGCGCCAGGCTGGGGAACAATATTTCATAGGGCCCCGGCGCCAGCGCCACACCTTCGTCCAGCATGGCGTGGAAGAACCTGGCATAGACCCCATTGTCGCAAGACTGTTTGGCCTGGTCGAAATTCTGAGGAGCCTCGCCGCAAAAGAACAGCCCCACAAGCGTCCCCACCCGCGGCAGCACCACCTCGACCCCCCCGCTGCCGATGGCGTCGGTCAACCCGTCCGCCAACTGCTCGCAGGTGCTGGCCAGCTGTCCATAGGCCGTCTCATCCAGCAGCTCCAAAGTCGCCAGCCCGGCCGCGGTCGCCAGAGGATTGCCCGACAATGTCCCCGCCTGATAGACCCCGCCCAGCGGCGCCAGATGTTCCATCACCGACCGTCTGCCGCCGAACGCCCCGATCGGCAGACCGCCGCCGATCACCTTGCCGAAGCACCACAAATCGGGCGTGACGCCATACCACTGCTCAGCCCCGCCCCTGCACAGCCTGAAGCCCGAAATCACCTCGTCAAAAATCAGCAGCGCGCCGACCTCGTCGCAGGCCTGGCGCAAGCCTTCCAAAAAACCCTCCTGGGGCGCCACCAGACCCATGTTGGCGGCCACCGGCTCCACGATCACGCAAGCCACCTGCTCGCTGAGCTCGGGGATCTGGTTATATGGCGCCACGATGGTGTCGGCCACCGCCGAGGGTGGCACTCCGTCGCAACCCGACAGGCCCTGGTTGGCCACTCCGCTGCCGCCGCCCGCCAGCAAAAAATCGGCGTGGCCGTGATAGCAGCCGGCGAACTTGACCACCACATTTCGCCCCGTGGCTCCCCGGGCCAGGCGTATGGCCGACATGGTGGCTTCGGTGCCCGACGAGGTCAGGCGCACCATGTCCATGCCGGCGATGGAGCGGCACAGCTCCTCGGCCAACAGCACTTCCCGCTCGGTGGGCGCGCCATAGCTGCTGCCCTGCTCGGCCGCCTGCGCGATGGCCGACACCACCTCGGGATGGGCGTGGCCCAGGATGGTCGGGCCATAGCTTTGGACATAGTCCAGATATTTTTTGCCGTCGGTGTCGGTGATGTGGGCGCCGCTGGCGTGGGCCACGAAATACGGCTCGCCGCCCACCGAACCGAACGCCCGCACCGGCGAGTTGACACCGCCAGGGATGACCCGGCTGGCCCGGCTGAATAATTCGCTCACGCTGACCCCGCCTCCCCGCGCCTCACAACCCCGTCGCTCACAGCAACCCGGCGATGTCCTTGGCGAAATACGTCAGCACAAAATCCGCTCCGGCGCGCTTGACCGCCGTCAGCTGCTCCAGCGCGACCTGCTGTTCGTCAATCCAGCCGTTGGCGCCGGCCGCTTTGATGAGCGAATATTCTCCCGAGACGTGATAGGCGCCCAGGGGCAGGTCGAATTCCTGGCGCACCCGGGCGATGACGTCCAGATAGGTGACCGCCGGCTTGACCATCACCATGTCGGCGCCCTCGGCGATGTCCAGCCTGACTTCCTCGACTGCTTCGCGCTCATTGTGCCAGTCCTGCTGATAGGCGCGGCGGTCCTGTCCGGCCGGCAGCTCCACATTGACGGCTTGGCGGAACGGGCCATACAGACCCGAGGCATATTTGGCGGCATAGGCCAGAATGGCAGTTTCGGTGTGCCCCTGGTTGTCCAGCGCCGATCGTATGGCGGCCACCTGCCCGTCCATCATTCCGCTGGGCGCCACGATGTCGGCTCCGGCTTCGGCCTGGGCGCGGGCTGTGCGGCCATAGATTTCCAGGGTGGCGTCGTTGTCGACTTTGCCGTCGGGCGTGAGCAGCCCGCAGTGCCCGTGGTCGGTGTATTCGTCAATGCACAAGTCGGCCATCAGCACCATGTCATCGCCGAAGCTCTGGCGCAGCTCGCGCAGGGCGAGTTGGGCCACGCCGTCGGGGTCATAGGCGGCTGTGCCCTGCGGATCTTTTTGGGCCGGCACGCCGAAGATGATCACCGCCAGAATGCCGCGGGCGCGCAACTCGCCCACCTCGGCCACAAGTGACTGCTGGGTGTGCTGGACGACGCCGGGCAGCGACTCGATGGGCTCGGGTTGGGCGATGCCCTCGCGCACGAACAGCGGGGCGATGAGATCGGAGGGCGCAAGTTTTGTCTCGGCCACGAGTTGGCGCAGGGCGGGCGTGCGGCGCAGACGGCGCATACGGCGGGCGGGGAACTGCACGAATATAGCCTAACTTTGTGGGCTGGTTTTGGAAGTGCCGCCGAAGTGCTCCCGCAGTGCGGCCACCAGACCTGCTGCTGTGTGGACTGATGCCTCTACGGTCACCGACAGGCCCAGGTCTCTGGCGGCTTGCGCGGTGATGGGCCCGACGCAGGCAATGGCTGGGGTGCCCCCGCCGCCGGCTGAGGCGCCACCGTCCGAGTCTCCGCCCGCGCCGCACTGCGCCACGTATTGCTCCACCGCCGAGGGGGACATGAACGTAATCACATCGCAATCGGCCAGGGTCTGGCGGGCTTCATCTGTCAGCTCCACACCCAGGGTGCGATAGACACTGACCACATCGACTTGCCAGCCTTTGGCGGCCAAACCGTCAGGCAATACGTCCCGGGCTTTTTCGGCTCTCGCCAAAAGCACCCGGTTGGTCGCGGTCGAGGTCGCAGGCGCGCTCGCGCCCCCCGCTTCGGCAAACTCCTCCAGCAGCGACTCCGCCACGAACCGCCGGGGCACCAGGTCGGCCTCAATGTTGCACTGCCGCAGCGCCTGGGCCGTGGCCGGGCCGATGGCCGCAACTTTGGCCCGCCCGAAATCGCGGGCATCACGGGCCGCGCCCATGAACTGCCTGACGCCATTGGCCGAAGTAAACACCACCCAGTCATAGTCCCCGCGGCGCAGCCCGTCCAGCGAATCGGACAGCCCGGCACCCCGGTCGCTCGGCGGGGCTATCTCAATCAGCGGCACCTCCAGCGGCTCGGCCCCCTGCGCCCGCAGCAGGTTGGACAGCGCCGAGCTCTGCGCGGCCGGACGGGTGACCGCCACCTTGCGTCCGAACAGCGCCAGATTTTCGAACCAGGCCAGATTCTGCTCGGCGACCTCGCCGACCACAATGACCGACGGAGCCTGCAGCGGCTGGCTTTCCAGCTGACCCAGGGTGGAGCGGATGGTTCGCTGGTTGGGACGGGTTCCCCATGAGACGGCGGCCACGGGCGTGTCGGGCGACAGCTTGGCACGCATCAGCCGTTCGGCAATCTTGGGCCAGCGGGCGACACCCATCAAGATGACCAGCGTGCCCGACAGCTGCGCGGCGGCTTCCCAGTTGATCGGGTCGGCACCGGTGCCTGTCGGGTCGGAGCGATCATCTGTCGTGTCAGAGCCGCGCGCCTCGGAGTCGCTGCCCATCGCCTCGGCTTCGTGGCCGGTGATCACCGTTACCGAAGTCGAGGAGTGGCGCAAAGTAACCGGGATGCCGGCATAGGCAGGCACCGCGAAGGCCGAGCTTATGCCCGGTATTATCTCAAAGTCCACGCCGGCTTCGGCCAGGGCCTGTGCCTCCTCGCCTCCCCTGGCGAAGACCAGCGGATCGCCTCCCTTGAGCCGCACCACCGATTGATGTGCGCGGCCCGCCTCTATCAGCAGCCGGTTGATGTCGTCTTGCGCCAGGCGCGGCTTGCCCGGCAGCTTGCCGACGTTGATCAGCTCGGCTTGGGCGGGCGCCATGTCCAGCACGGCTCCCTGTGACAGCCGGTCGTAGATGACGACTTGGGCGGCGGACAGCACTTCGGCTCCTCGGATGGTCAGCAAGCCCGGGTCGCCGGGGCCGGCGCCAAGCAGGTATACGGTCATGGCGCGGGCGGCGTCTGGTTGGGTGGCGGCTGGTCAGCCAGCAGTTGCTCGGCCAGCTGGGTTCCCATCTCTGTGGGGTTGTCCCGCAGGTTGCCGGTTACTTCCATGACCTCGGGGACACCTTGCAAAAATCCCAGGATCGAGCCGCGGCCACTTCCGCCGGCTCCGTCGTCAAATCTGGCATAGGCTCCCGCGGGAATAGTGCAGTCGCCGCCCAGCCTGGCCAAAAATGCTCGCTCAGCCAGGAAGCTCTGCATGGTGGCCGGGTGGCTGAGCCGGCCCAGCAGCTCGCCCGTCGTTTCGTCGTCGTTGCGACATTCCACCGCAATGGTGCCCTGCCCCGCCTGCGGCACGAACACTGCCGGATCCAAGACTTCGACCGCCGGCTGCGGGCCGAGCAAATGGCCAATGCGCTCCAGGGCGGCCGCCGCCATGACCAGGGCATCGCAATGCTTGAGCGCGCGCAGGCGGGTTGAGATGTTGCCTCGCAGATCCACCAGCTTCAAGTCTGGCCGGTAGCGCAGCAGTTGGGCCTGGCGGCGCGGAGCTCCCGTGGCCACGGTCGCCCCCGGCGCCAAGTCCGCCAGTCGGCAGCCGACCAGAACATCGACCGCAGCGCCGCGCTCCAGTGTGGCGGCCAGCCTGAGTCCGGCGGGGGTTTGGGACGGCAGATCCTTGGCGGAATGCACCGCTATGTCGGCCTCGCCGGACAGCACCGCGGCTTGCACTTCCTTGACGAACACCCCCTTGCCGCCGATTTTTGACAGGGAGCTTTCGGTGTCACGGTCGCCTCGGGTTGACACCGGCACCAGATCGGTTGGCGCGGGTGGGTCGGTGGGCACGGATGGGTCGGGCAACTTGGACTGCGCGTCAGCCTGCGCGTCGGCCACCGCTTCTGCCACCGCTTCGGCCACCGCGTTGGCCTGCCACAATGCCAAGTCGCTGGGCCGGGTGGCTATGCGAATTGTCCCGGCGGTTGCCTTGGCAGGTATTGTCGGCTCCCGTTTGGGTTCAGGCTCGGGCCGGGGCGTCTGGGCCAGCGTCCAAACCAGCGTCTGTGCCAACGTCCGAACCAGCGTCTGAACCAGCGTCCAAACCAGAACCCGGCGATTCGGCTTCCAAATCAAACAGCGTCCGCAGGGCCGACCCCAACAGCTCGGCTTCCGGGCTCTCCCGGATGCGGGTGGTGGGGTGATGCAGCACCTTGTTGACGATGCCATGCACCAGGGCTTCGACCGACTCACGCTGCTCGTCAGACAGGCTGGCCAAGTCCGACTCGAAGCGGTCAAACTCAAGCTGGGAGATGTCGCAGATCTTGCGTCTGAACTCGACAATCAGCGGGGCCACCGAAGTTATGGCGCTGTGCTGGATGTAGTCCTCCAGCTCTTGTGCCACGATGTCTTGGGCCCGGCTGATCTCGGCTTCTGAGCCTTCCAGTTCGGAGCGGGCGAACCGCTGTATGTCCTCCAGGTCGAATATCTCCAGCCCTTCCAGGTCGGCCGCGGTCGGGTCGATGTCGCGCGGCACCGCCAAGTCCATGATCACCAGCGGGCGGGGCGGGGCTGACTGGCGCGGCTGGGCTGACTGGCGCGGCGGGCCAGCCAAGCGCCTGTCCTCCATCAGCTTGGCCAACTCGCTTCGCTCCAGCACCAGGGTGGCGTTGCCGCTGGCGGAAAACAGAAAATCAACCCCCAGCAGCGCTTCGTGCAGCTGATCCAGATGTATGGCACGGCCCCCGACCGACCCAGCCAAGCTGTCGGCACGCTCCCAAGTGTGGCTGGCCACCAGCACCTCCGCCATACCCAAACCCGACAGAGCCTGAACCCCGGTGCGCCCGACCTCCCCGGTGCCCAGCATCAAAGCAGTCCTGCCCGCCAGGTCGCCGTGATGTTTTTGCGCCAGGGCAATCCCGGCGGCAAATGCGGACGAGATCTCGCCGGTGGCGATCTGGGTCTGCGAGCGAACCTTCTTGCCCGCCTTCAGCGAGTCCCGAAACAGCAGGTTGAGCTCGGGGCCGACCACATTTTCTCCCCGGGCGGCTTCCCAGGCGCGCTTGACCTGGCCCTGTATCTCCGTCTCTCCCAGAACCGCCGAATCCAGCCCGCTGACCACCCGGAAAAGATGCTCGGCCGCCTGCGTGCCAAACTTGGAATAGAGATGGTTGACGAAATCGCCCAGCGGGGTGAAGGAAAAGTCGGCCAGAAAGTTGCGCACATTCTCATAGGCGCCGTGGAAGGTCTCCCCGGAGGCATACACCTCAATGCGGTTGCAGGTCGACAGCACCACCGCCTCTTGCACGTGCTCGGTGTGCTTGAGGTGGGCCAGGGCCTTCTCCAGCCGAGGCTCCGGGATGGCTAGCTGCTCCAGCACCGACAGCGGAGCGCTTTGATGGTTTAGACCGACAACGAAAACAGACATAATTTTGTTGCTGTTAATTCTAGCGGGTGCAGACGGATGCACAGACGGGTTTGTGCGGACGGACGCGG
>CAZERQ010000049.1:0-21909 GCA_964514465.1 uncultured Acidimicrobiales bacterium | reverse complement strand
GACAATCCTTTTCGGCGGCACAGCTCGAACGCAAGCCGGCACTCGTCGACCTGTCCTATGCACTCAAACGGCAGACGGTCGGCCAGGCCCAGCAGTTGAATGAACGTCTCCTGGTTCTCGGGCAGGTCAAACAGATTGGTGCCGTCAAATATGGCGTCTACCTGCTCTGTCGGTAGCCAGGCCATATAGCTCAGCCAGACATAGGCGCACTTCGGACATTTCTTGCACCACGGCTTGGCCACATTGCAGGAATGCGCATAGGGCAACAGGTCAACGTCTTGTCGCAGCAGGTTGAAAATCAGCACGTCATAGATGGCCTTGAGGATGGAGAAATAGCTGACGTTGGAAACCAGATGCTGCTTGATGTATGTGTTCAACAAAACTTCTGCTTCCAGCGATTTGCCCCACTGATGGTTTACGTCCTCCTGGGTTTTCTCCCAGAACACCTGGCCCGTGTCGGCGCTTCTCTCGTGGCCCAGCGACAGACCGGTGTAGCCATGCTGGAGTGCATAGGGCAAGGCGGCGAAAACCGAACTCGGAGTTTCGGCCGCGGTGAGGTTCTGGGCGGGGATGTCGTTGTGCAGTTGCAGCACGGGCGAGTCTAGAAAGTCCTCGTATATCCACTGGTGGAGAACTTTGCGTGGGGCGCACTTGCTGAGCAGGGTGTCGATCAGGTCGTGTTGCGCTCCCGCCAGTCCATAGATCGAACTGGAATAGGTGAAGCTGTCAAACGGTATCTGGGCGCGCTCCAGCAGCTTCATTGAAACCAGACTGTCCTTGCCGCCGCCACAGAACTGCAGCAAAGTGGTCTCGCCGGGGGTTACCTGGGCGGCGGGAGGAACGGACGGGGCGGTTTGGCCGGCTAACGGGTTGGCTGTGGGTTCAAAATCTGGCCCGTCATAGTCGGGGTCGTCGTTCTCCCAGCGCCACTGGGCCCAGACATTGCGGAAAATCTGCTTCCACAAATCGCTGAACTGGCGGGTTATGAGATGAGAGAACGGCCCCCAGTCAAGCTCAGCCGGGCGCAGGCTCGCGATTTTGTTGATGTCAAAAGCCGCGATGTGGAAATAGATGTTCTCCATGACCGCTTGGCCAAAGATGGTTTCCAGTTCATAGAAGTCGACATCCTGATACCAGAAACTGGAGCGGAACGCCAGATCGCCAAATTGGAAGCTGAAGGAAAGTTGGTGCTGGCTCCGATTCCAGCCAGTGACCACAAGACTTGCGCCCTGAAGGGACCTAGCCTTCGGGGGGGGGGTCTGGCTAGCTAATGTTTTTGTTGAACGTGCTTGTGACATTTGAAGTTTCTAAGTTTACCCGCGGCGTTGCATTCCAGGTGGGGCGTTGGTGTGCTGAGTGCTGGAGCGCTGGGCGGTTTGGGCGGCTATGTGTTCAAAACTTCCTGGTCCAACAGGTGGGCGAATTGTTGGCGGTGCTGGTCTTTGCGGGTGGGGATGTGGGCGGTGGGCCAGCCGTCCGTGGGCTCATATCCCTTCAACTTTTTGCGGGCCACGAATGACTTGTGCACCTCGTCCGCCCCGTCGGCCAGGCGCATGGTGCGCGCATTGACATACATGCTGGCCAGCGGCAGATCAGCCGTCCAGCCCAGCGCGCCGTGAACCTGGATGGCCCGGTCGATCACATCGTGCAACACCGAGGTGCCCCAATATTTCAGCTCGGCAATCTCCACCCGGGTGGCCGACGGCCCCTGCGTGTCCCACAGCCAGGCGGTGTGCAGCGCCAGCAGCTTGAGCGCCCGTATCTCCACCGACGACCGGGCCACGAAATCCTGCACCATCTGCTTGTCCGCCAGCAGCCCGCCATGCGAATCGCGCGACACCGCCCGCTCGCACATCATGTCAAACGCCTGCTCGCACTGGCCGACCCAGCGCATGGCGTGGTGGATGCGCCCGCCCGACAGTCGCTTTTGCGCCAGCAGGAACCCTTCGCCCTCTTCGCCCACCCTGTTGGCCACCGGAATGCGGCAGTCCTCAAAAATGATTTCGGCGTGGCCGCCGGAGCGGAACTTGCCGGGATAGGGGTGCGCCATGGTGGGGACGTCCCGGACGATGTTCATGCCGGGGGTGTCTTTGGGGATGATCACCATAGAGGCGGCCTTGTGGCGGGGGTTGTCGGGGTTGGTAACCACCATGGCCAAAACGAAATCCGCGGCCGAGGCGTTGGAGGCGAACCACTTGTGGCCGGAGATCACATATTCGTCGCCGTCGCGCTCGGCTGTGGTGGCGATCATGGTGGGGTCAGAGCCGGCGAAGTGGGGTTCGGTCAGCGAGAAGCAGCTGGTCAGCTCGCCCCGCAGCAACGGCTCCAGCCACTTTTCCCTCTGCTCCGGGTTGGCGCCAATGGCCAGCAGTTCGCTGTTGCCGGAGTCGGGCGCCTGATTGCCGAAGATGGTTGGCGCCGCGCCGACACGCCCCAGGATCTGATGCATCAGCGCCAGCTTGACCTGGCCGTAGCCCTGTCCGCCTAGCTCGGGATCCAGATGGCACGCCCACAGGCCACGCTGTTTGACTTCCTCTTGGAGCGGGGCGATGGCCTGCTTCCAGGACTGGGCCGACATGTCGTCATAGAACAGGCTGAGCGGGGCGACTTGGCTGTCCACAAAGTCGCGCATCCAGTCGAGCTGGGCTTGGAATTCGGGTTCGGTGCTGAAGTCCCAGGACATGGGGGTGGGCCCGCGGTTGGGGTGGACGGGGTGACGGGTGGACTGACGGGGTGACGGGTGGGCGGACGGGAGAGGATTAGCGGCGCTGGAAGTTGGGCTTGCGTTTTTCGGTGAATGCCAGGGGGCCTTCCTTGGCGTCCTCGCTGCGGAACACTTCCATGCCGTATTCGAACTCATGCGCCAGCGCTTCGGCTTCGGTCATTCCGTCTGTCTCGTGCAACGTGCGCAAAATCGCTTCCACCGCCAGCGGCCCGTTCTCGGCGATGGTGGCCGCAATCTCCTTGGCCTTGGCCAGAGCTTTGCCTTCGGGGACGACCTGTCCGACCAGACCGATGTCCAGCGCCTCTTGGGCGGTGATGTGCTTGCCGGTCAGCAAAATCTCAGCCGCGTGGGTGTAGGGAATTTGCCTGCGCAGGCGCACCGCCGAGCCGCCCATGGGATACAGCGACCAGCGCGCCTCCGACACGCCGAAGCGGGCGCCCTTGCCGGCCACGCGGATGTCCATGGCCTGCAGAATTTCTGTGCCGCCGGCGATGGCCACGCCTTCCACCGCCGCGATGATGGGCTTGGTGGGGCGATAGTGCCGCAGCAGTGCTTTGTAGGCCAGGTCGGGGTCGGCGTCCATGCGCGGCTGCAGCACCTCGGGGGGAAAATCGGGGTCGGGGTCGCCTTCCTTGCCGCTCATGGCCTGCAGGTCGGCGCCCGAGCTGAAGTTGCCGTTGGCTCCGGTCACGATGATGCAGCGGATGTCGTCATCGGTGGAGGCTTCCTGGTAGGCGTCCAGCATGCGCACCAGCATGGCACCCGACAGGGCGTTCAGTCGCCGGGGGCGGTTCATGGTGATGATCATCACGCCGTCGGCGCGCTCGATGATGGCGTGGGGGGCGGTTTCGGTTTCGGTTTGCTTGTCGGGCATGGGGGGCCTTTCGGTTGGGGAGTTGGACGCGGCAGGGGACTTTGACGAGGGACTAGTCCTCGCTGGCGTAGGCTTCAATCGGCAAGCACGAGCACACCAGGTTGCGATCGCCCCAGGCTTGGTCGATGCGGCTCACCGGCGACCAATATTTGTCGTCCACCAATCCCGCCACCGGGAACGCCGCCTGGCTGCGAGAATAGGGACGCTCCCACACATCGGCCGCGGTGTCCTGCACAGTGTGAGGCGCATTGCGCAGTGGGTTGTCCTCGGGATCGCTGGCACCATCGGCGATGGCCTGTATCTCATCGGCTATGGCTTCCATGGCCTCACAGAACCGGTCAATCTCTGCCAGCGGCTCGGACTCGGTGGGCTCCACCATGATGGTGCCGGCCACGGGGAACGAAACCGTCGGCGCGTGAAAACCAAAATCGATCAGCCGCTTGGCCACGTCATCCACCAGCACCCCGGCCGACTCCTTGGCGGGCTGCAAATCAATCACGCACTCGTGCGCCACCATCCCGGCGGTGCCCTTATACAACACCGGGAACCGCTTGCCAATGCGCTGGGCCACATAGTTGGCGTGCAGCAGCGCGGCCTCGGTCGCCCGGGTCAGACCGTCGGGGCCCATCAGACGGATATATGCCCACGAGATCGGCAGGATGCTGGCCGACCCCCAGGGAGCAGCCGAGATGGGGCCGACCCCGGTGTCGGGCGGGCCGCACTCGGGCTCCAGCGGATGGTTGGGCATGAACGGCACCAGATGCGAGCGCACCGCCACCGGCCCCACCCCGGGCCCGCCGCCGCCGTGGGGGATGCAGAACGTCTTGTGCAAATTAAGGTGCGACACGTCCGCCCCGAACAGCCCCGGCCGGGCCACCCCCACCAGAGCGTTCAGGTTGGCGCCGTCCAGATACACCTGGCCGCCGTTGTTGTGGATCAAATCGCAGATGTCGGTGATCTGCGGCTCGAACACCCCGTGGGTGGAGGGGTAGGTCACCATCAGGGTGGCCAGCGTGTCGGAGTGCTCGTTGGCCTTGTGCTTGAGGTCGTCTATGTCCACATTGCCGTCTGAATCGCAGGCCACGACCACCACCTTCATGCCCGCCATGACTGCGCTGGCGGCGTTGGTGCCGTGCGCCGATGAGGGAATGAGACAGATGTTGCGCTGGGTCTCGTTGCGGCTGAGATAGTATCCCCGGATGGCCAGCAGACCGGCCAGCTCGCCCTGTGAGCCGGCGTTGGGCTGGACGGACACCTTGGCATAGCCGGTGATCTCGGCCAGATACGACTCCAGCTCGGCGATCATCTGGCGATAGCCCTGGCTCTGGTCGGCCGGCGCGAAGGGGTGGATGTTGGCGAACTCGGGCCAGGTCACGGCGGCCATCTCGGTGGCGGCATTCAGCTTCATGGTGCACGACCCCAGCGGGATCATGGATCTGTCCAGGGCGATGTCGCGGTCGGCCAGGCGGCGCATATAGCGGGTTATGGCGACCTCGCTGTGGTGGCTGTGAAAGACGGGATGCTCCATGAACGGCGTGGTGCGGCGCAGGGCTGGGGGGATGGCGGCGTCGGGGTCGGCGGACGGGTCGGCGTCGGCCCCGGCGTCGGCGCGGTCGCCGGCCACTCCGAAGCTGGCGCAGACATCTTTCACCACGGCCTCGGTCGAAGTCTCGTCCAGCGATATGCCAATGGTGTCGCCGTCGATCACCCGCAGGTTGATGCGGCGCTGGCGGGCCTGCTCTGCGATGGCTTCGGCCTGGCCCGGTGCCGACACGCACACAGTGTCAAAGAAGGTCTCGTTCTGCACCTCAAACCCGCCCGCCCGCAAATGCGATGCCAGAGCCGCGGTCAAGCCGTGCACCCGCTGGGCGATGGCGACCAGACCGGCCGGCCCGTGATAGACCCCATAGAACCCGGCGATGACGGCCAGCAGAACCTGGGCGGTGCAGATGTTGCTGGTGGCTTTTTCGCGCCGGATGTGCTGTTCGCGGGTCTGCAGTGCCAGGCGCAGGGCTTGGCGGCCGTGGGCATCCTTGGACACTCCCACCAGACGTCCGGGCAGGCTGCGTTTGTAGTCCTCGCGGGTGGCGATGTAGGCAGCGTGGGGCCCGCCGAAACCCAGCGGCACGCCGAAGCGCTGGGTGTTGCCCACCACCACGTCGGCTCCCGCGGCACCCGGGCTCTCCACCAGGCACAGCGCCAGCAGGTCGGCCGCCACCGCCACCAGCGCTCCGCAGTCGTGCGCCGCTTTGACGATCGGGCCCAGCTGCCGGATGTCGCCTCGGGTGGTGGGATATTGCACCAGCACGCCGAAGTGCTCGGCGGTCGCGTCGGCCGGGTCGCCCACGTCAATGCGTATGCCCAGGGGCTCGGCGCGGGTCTGGATGACCGAGATGGACTGGGGATGGCAGTGCTCGTCCACCAAAAACGCCACCCGCTCGGAGCCGTCGTCCGCTTTGGCTTCGTTGACCCTCGACAGCAAGGTCATGGCTTCGGCCGCGGCGGTGCCCTCGTCAAGCAGCGAGGAGTTGGCGATCTCCATGCCGGACAAGTCGGCCACCATGGTCTGAAAGTTCAGCAGCGCTTCGAGGCGCCCCTGGGAGATCTCGGGCTGATAGGGGGTGTAGGCGGTATACCAGGCGGGGTTCTCCAGGATGCAGCGGCCGATGACGGTGGGGGTGTGGGTGTTGTAGTAGCCCATGCCGACCAGGGTGGTGAAGACCTGGTTGCGGTCGGCCAGGTTGCGCAGCTCGGCCAGCACCTCGTCTTCGGTCATGGCGGACGGCAGATCCAGCGGCGTGCGGTCGCGGATGGACTCGGGCACGGTCGCATCAACCAGCTGCTCGATGGAGCCGAGCGAGAGGTATTTGAGCATCTGGTGCTGCTCGGCTTGGGTGGTGCCGATGTGTCGGTGGGCGAAGCTGGTTGGCGCGGGGGTTGGTTGGCTTGACATGGGTTGCGCTCCTGTGGTTTGCTGGCGGGAAATTTACGGCGCGACCGCCGCGCCGTCAGCCAGGCCCAGCTTGTCGAACGGCCCGAAAAAGCCGTGCTCATAGAGCCCGTAGCCCACGCAGCCGTTGTAGCTGAATTTGCCCACCTGATCCACCACGCCATATTGCCCCAGCCCGGACACATCCGACACCGCCAGGTCGTCGCCCTGCACCACCAACTCGGGCCCCTGATACATGCCGTGGCGCCAGTCCTGCTCCATGCCATAGCCCGTGCCGAAGGAGAGATAGTTGGCCAAAAGCGGCTCGCACTCGATGGTGATCTTGCCTTCGGGCGCATCGGGCATGGTGATCTGAGAGTGCTCCAGAATGCGGGTGCCCGACTTGAGCTTGTGGTCGAACTCGGGGCGCCCCAGATGCTCCACCGGGCGCGTCTCGTCAAACCACACCCGTCTGGCCTCCTCCAGATGGCGCTGGCCCTGGTTGTCCTCGTGGCACATATACAACAGCACGTGGTCGTCAAACTTCATGGGGAAATAGTTCCACATCCCGCCCATGACGTTGATGCCTTGGCGTATGCCGTCCGGGTCGGGCTCGCCCACCGGGCGCACTCCCCAGGAGCGATCCCGCGAGCCGCTCCAGCGGTCGGACGTGACCTCCCATGAGTCGCCGCCCGCAGACAGCGTCCCTTCCCAGCTGCCGAGCTGCGCGAACCGCTGGGTGTCGAACACGACCTTGCCCTGGCTGCGGATGTATTGGTTGGGTTCCTCCACGGCCGGGCCGGCGGCGTTCCACACGACATCCATGGCGATGCCGAAATCGTTGGGCTCGCACACCACCCGCAGCTGCTTGAGCGGCTCGATCACCTCCACGCGGACGGGCCCGACCGAGACGTCCATGCGGTCGGTCAGCGGGCGCGAGGCGCGCACGAAGCGGTGGCGCTCGGGGGTGGCCACGCAGACGAACGCGTCGGTGACGCCCAGGTTGGGGTATTGCCCGATGCCGAAGATGGCGAACACATCGCCGGTTGAGCCGTGCATGTTGAAGTAGTAGCGGTCATAGAAGTTGCGGTCGCTGGTGGCGGCGTGGCGGATGAACTCTGAGGTTTGGTGGACGGGGTAGTCGTCCCAGGATGATACTGACATGGTCGGTTCCTTTGTTGTGGTTGGAGGTTGGTCGTCTCGTGAAATTATTTCAGAGATCTATGATACTCAATTTAGATTAGCCCGGTGGTTTGACATTTTCTGCAAGTTGGCGCGCGGGGCGCTGGGGCAGACGGGCGCGGCGGGTCAGGTGCGCGCGGGCGCGGGGCACGCGCATGTGCGCATCGTATCGCAGAATGCGGAACCGATTGAGCTTCGCCGATGGGGTCTCTAGCTCAGGGTGTGGAGTTGGTGAAATTTGAAAGAGGGCGTTAGAGCGATGAGCGTTAGGTTCTGGTTACGCGCAAGTCTCGCATGTAGCCTTCATCGGCTCGGCGTGGGGCATGCTGTCGTAGTTGCGTTGCAAGTTCAGCCAGCATTCGGCTGTCACACCAAAAACCTGTTCAAGCCTGTCGGCCACGTCCTCAGTGACGGGATGCGTAGCAGAGAGGATACCTTCCACACATGACAGTGGAATCTCCGCTCGACCAGCAAGAGAAGCTGAATCAACGCCGTGGGTTTCCATAGTTGTTTCCAAAATGTCGCCCGGCGGGGAAACCACCAGAGCTACTCCAGTTTTTCTTGTTTTCATGGCATTGCTTACTTCAGTTGGGTTTTGTGTCTAAGCGCACTTGTGCAATTATATTCTACTACATGAAGCAAAGCGGTATTTTCCAAAAGACTTCCAGTCGTCACGGGCACCGGGCGAGCCTGTAAGCTGGTTGTCATACCCGAGCTGCCCGAAGTCGAAACCATTCGCCGTCGCCTGGCGCCCCATCTCGAGGGCAGGGTGTTCTCTGACGCCTGGGCCGACCGGGCAGAGAAGTTCAGCCCTGCCGAAGAAGTTGTCGGCTGCCAGATTGAGCGGCTGGGGCGGGCCGGTAAATACCTGATTTTCGGACTGGACGACGGGCGCGAGCTGATCGCGCATCTGGGCATGACCGGCGCCTTCCTGGTTGTCCCGGCCGGCCAGCGGCTTGAGCTGTCGCAGTCGCACATCCGAGCGCACTGGCGTCTGGACGACGCAGGCGGCGGACGTGACCGAGGCGACCGTGACCGAGGCGACCGTGGCCGGCGGCACGACCAACTCCAACTGGCATACCGCGACATCCGGCGCTTCGGCCGACTGCGGGTGGTGCCAGCGGGCTGCTACCGGTCGGCTCCCACCCTGTTCGCCCAGGGGCCCGATGCGCTGTCGGACGAGTTCACCCCGCAGCATCTGCATCAGGCGCTCAAGCGCAGCCGCCGTCCGATCAAGACGCAGCTACTGAGTCAGCGGCCGGTGGCGGGCCTGGGCAACATATATGCAGACGAGGCTCTCTGGGAGTCACGGATTTCACCGGTCGCACGACAGCTCGGCCGGCAGCGTTGCGAGCGGTTGCACGAGGCGATTGGCGATGTTTTGGGTCGGGCGCTGGAGTCGGGCGGGACGACCCTGCAGGATTATCGTCTGCCCGATGAGACCACCGGATATTTCCAGCGGGAGCTGCGCTGCTATGGTCGGGCGGGCGAGCCGTGCCTGCGCTGCGGCGACCCACTGCGCCGCAAGGTGATCGATGCGCGCAGTGCCTGCTGGTGCCCTAGGTGTCAGAGGTAGGGGGCGCGGGGTCGGCGCCCGCGGGGTCTTTGGCGGGTGCAGGGTCATCGGCGCCCGCGGCGTCCGGCGCTCCGTCCGCTGTCTCGCCCGTGCCGTCGCTGTTTTGGCTGGCGCTGACGAACGCCATGCGAAGCTGGTGAAGCATGGACTGCATGGACTCCTCGGCATCGCCCAGCTCACCTTCGGTGGCCGACAGGATTCCATCCATTGCGTTGATGGCCAGACGGGCCGAATGCAGGTTGGGCACCTCGGCGCTCATGTGTATGGCGGCTATCTCATATAGCCCCACGAAATGCTGCGCCAGCATCGCCTCGATCGGAGTCTGCAAAATGCGCTGTCGGATTTCAGCCAGCTGCTGTTCCATCTCCTGTTGCATCTGCGGATCCATCTCGGGCTGGCCGGGCGGCGGGCCGGCAGTTTGGTCGCCAGATTTTGGGCGGCTGGCGTGGACATCAGATGTCTGGTCGGGCGGTGCGGCCCGAGGGTCGCCTCCGCTATCGCGCGGCACCTCGTGTTCACCGCTGGGAGTCCAAATAGTCATATCCAAATCCTATATGTGCAAATCGCATTTGCTAAATTATCTCACAAAGGCTCCCGACATCTTGGAGGAAAAATTATGAGCACCACAGACACTAACACACCACAGACCGGCATGGCCAGCGGCGGCATGGCCGGCGGCGCCGGCGGAGCAGACAGCAACTCCGCCAACTATGTCGAAATCAGCATTCCCGGCGAGCGGGTCGTCCGCTGGAGAGTGCTGTTCAACTGGCTGCTTGCCTTGCCCCACTGGATTGTGCTGGCCGTGGTGGGCGCAATCGGTGCTGTCGTCTGGCTACTGCTGGCGCTCAGCGTCTTGTTTGCCGGCAAAATCCCCCAGCCGTTCTATCGTTATTTGGCAGGCCTGGCGCGCTACACCAACCGGGTGTGGGGCTTTTCGGTTTTTTACTTCACCGAGTATCCTGCTTTCAGCTTCCTGCTGGACGCCCCCAGTGACGCCAGCGGCTATCCCATCAGGACGCACTTTTTCGCCAATCCCGGCAAGGTCCCACGCTGGCGGGTGTTTCGCATCATCCTGGCTGCGCCCCACTTTGTTCTGTCGTATTTTTTGGACATGGCCGGCTTCGGGCTGGGCGTGGCGGCTGCGCTTTATGCCCTGGTGACGGGAAGGTATCCCGATCCATTGCGGGTGGCGCAGGAACATCTGGCGACCTATAGCCTGAGGGTTGACGTGTACGTCGCCATGGTCAGCGACAAATATCCGCGGCTGGGTTAGTCTGGCGGGCTGAGCGCGCTCTGGGCGCGGCGCGGACTGGGCGCGGCGCGGGCGGAGTGGCCGAGACTGCTATAATTAACTAGACAGATCGCCAGACCAGCCATATACTAAACCACAGACCATACACCAAACCACACACCCAGACCACCGACCCCTGAACGACCCCCGAAACTCCAAACCCAGACCACCCACACCACCATGAGCCAGCACCAAATATGAGACCAACCTACGGTAGCCCGTCATAGCAGCGCAAATTGACCAGCGGGTCAACGACCATATTGTGGCTCAGCGTGTGCGGGTGGTGGATCAGGACGGCGCCCAACTCGGCATCAGGAACCTGGAGGATGCCCTGGCGATCGCCAAGGAGCAGGGGCTTGATCTGGTGGAGGTGGCCGAGAACGCCAATCCGCCGGTGTGTCGCATCATGGACTTCGGCAAGCACAAGTATCTGGAGGCGCAAAAGGCCAAGGAGTCCCGGCGCACCGCCACGCACACGGTGCTCAAGGAGATCAAGTATCGCCCGAAGATCGGCCGGGGCGACTTTGAGACCAAGACCCGCCAGGTGGAGAAGTTCCTGCAGGAGGGCCACCGGGTGCGGGTGTCGATCATGTTCCGTGGCCGGGAGATGCAGCATCCTGAGCTGGGGCGCAAGATCTTGGACGAGGTCTCCCAGGAGATGCGATCGATCGCAAAGGTGGACATGAAGCCGAAGCTGGACGGGCGCAATATGGTGATGCTGCTGGTGCCGAAGCAGAAGCCGACGAAGGGGGAGGCAGCCGCGCCAGCGGGAGAGGCGCCAGCGGGAGAGGCAAGCGAGAAGGCGCCGACGGGAGACGTGCCAGCGGGGGACGAGCCCGCGCCAGCGGGAGAGGTGCCGACGGAGGACGCGCCTGGCGGTGAAGGGGTGCCGCAACCCGAGGGCGGGGAGGCCGGCAACGAGGCCGGCGGCGAAAGCCCCTAAGCCGGCCGCCCTTAAACCCGCCGCCCTAAACCGGCTACTGCATGGGGCACACTGGCCTGTGCTCCTCTGACATCTTTTTCATCCCGGCCCAATTGGGCGGTATGAAATCCTCCTCCGTCGGCTCCCACAGCACCTCGTCGCAGAATTGGCAGCGCATGTTGCCGCGGCTCTCGTAGTCCATATTCCGATATATCGCCTGGCGCTGCTCCTCGGTGGCGTTGAAGTCCATGAAGCACTCATCGCACTCTTCTTGAATGTGGTGCTTCAGCAGCTGCAGCGTGTTGCTCATCGCCGCACCGATATGGGGCTCCATCTCCGGCTCGGTCTGGCTCAGCATCTGTTCGCCGTCATCGGTTATCTGAATCAAAAACCGGGCCAGGCCCTCCTCCCAGCGCAGCACCATACCCCGCATGCCGCAGCCGGTTCTGGGCTTGATTTTCTTGCGCAGAAATCTGGGCCGCATCAGATCCTTGGGCTCAAGGGTGAAGAACTCGGGGTTGAGGGGTGTAACGGTGAACCCCTTCATGTGCGGTATCTCATCGACGGTGACATCGCTCAGGTCGGTCTTGTTCAGGACGGTCTTGGCCTTGGTGTCGATGTGCAACTTGAGGTGCGGCACGTCGGTTGAGACCAGAAACATCAGGTCATTGGCCTGCAGGAACGTTATGGGATGATAGACGGTTTGAGACATTGTTCGCCTTTCTGGGTTGGGAGTTGGACTGGGGGATGTGGCTGATTGCTGTAAAAAATTTTAGTATAGGGGTCTGACATTTTTGCCCTGGCACCGATAATCCAGGTTTCCTAAAATGTCTGCATGACCTCCGACAGCGCCCAAGCCCGCGACTCTATCACCCAGACCCGCGGCTCTATCGCCCAGCACACAGACCAAATCGCACAAGCCCGCGGGCTCATCGCCGAGGCCAAAAGAATAGTTGTGCTGACCGGGGCTGGCATCTCCACCGACTCGGGCATACCCGACTTCCGTGGGCCGGACGGCGTGTGGACCAAAGATCCCAAAGCCGAGAAGCTGTCCACCATCTCCTATTATGTGTCTGACCCGCAGGTGCGCAAGCGCAGCTGGAAGCGCTATACCGAAGGGCTGATCTGGAGCCACAAATCACCCAACGCCGGCCACCGGGCCCTGGTGGATCTGGAGCGCCGGGGCAAGCTGCACACGCTCATCACGCAGAACATTGACGGACTGCACGAAGAGGCCGGCACCTCCACCGACTTGCTGGTGGAGATCCACGGCACCACCAAACGCACCCGTTGTTTGTCGTGCGCCGAGGAGCTGCCCATGGAACAGACTTTGGAGCGGGTGCGCCAGGGCGAGGAGGATCCTCCTTGCCTGAGCTGCGGGGGCATCTTGAAGTCGGCCACCATTTCGTTCGGGCAGAGCCTGGTGCCACAGGACATCATGCGCGCCGAGCAGGCCGCCTTGGGCTGCGATCTGTTCTTGGCGGTCGGCACCAGCCTGCAGGTCTATCCGATTGCCGGGTGCGTGCCGCTGGCGCATTCGGCTGGAGCCCGGCTGGTGATCGTCAATGCCGAGCCCACGCCGTTTGACGACATCGCCAGCGTGGTGCTGCGCGACAGCATCAGCGAGGTCTTGCCGCAGGTGGTTGGCGCGGGGTAGCGCGGGCGGACTGGGCGCGCCGAAAAAGAAGTTGCCAATTCTTGACTTAAATGGTAGACTATTGAATATGTCCACAGCCAGAGACCTCCTCAGGTCAACCAAATCCAAGATCACCGAAGTAACCCCCGAGCAGGCCGAGCAACTGCGCCAGGACGGGCACACCCTGCTGGACGTGCGCGAGGGTGACGAATTCGAGCAGGGCGCCATCCCGGGCGCGATCCACATTCCCCGGGGCCTGCTGGAAACCAGCGTGGAGGCCCGCCTGCCCGACAAGGCTACTCCGCTGGTGGTGTTTTGCGCCGGCGGGGTGCGCTCGGCCTTCGCCACCCAGACCCTGAACGAAATGGGCTATGACCAGGTGGCATCCATGGACGGCGGCTTCAACCAGTGGAAGGGCGAGGGGCGTGACTGGAAGGTTCCGTCCGTGCTGACCCCGGAGCAGCGCAACCGCTATCACCGCCACCTGCTGCTGCCCGAAGTGGGCGAAGCCGGCCAGCAAAAGCTGCTGGAGTCAAGGGTTCTGTGCCTGGGTGCTGGCGGGCTGGGTTCGCCGGCGGCGCTGTATCTGGCGGCTGCCGGAGTGGGCACCCTGGGCATCGTCGACATGGATGTGGTGGACGCATCCAACCTGCAGCGCCAGATCCTGCACAATGTCGATCGGGTGGGGGAGCGCAAGGTGGACTCCGCCAAGAAGACGCTGGTGGCGCTCAACCCGGACGTCAATGTGGTGCTGCACGACATGCGTCTGGACGCCAGCAACGTCCTCAACGTGATTTCCGAATACGACATCGTTGTGGACGGTGCCGACAACTTCCCGGTGCGCTATCTGCTAAACGATGCCTCGGTCAAGCTGGGCATTCCCGTGGTGCACGGCTCGATCTTTCGGTTTGAGGGCATGGTGACGGTGTTTGACCCCAAGTCGGGCCCGACCTACCGCGACATGGTGCCCGAAGCTCCGCCGGCCGAACTGGCCCCGAGCTGCGCCGAAGCCGGTGTGCTGGGCGCGCTGCCCGGCGTGGTCGGCACGCTGCAGGCCATTGAGACGCTGAAGCATCTTTTGGACTATGGCGACTCGCTGGTCGGTCGGCTGCTGGCGTTTGATGCGACCGAGATGTCGTTCAACGAATACAAGATCAACCGGGATCCGGCCAACCAGATCATCTGGGAGAACCGCGACCGTATTGAAGTGGCAGACCTGGAAGGTTTGTGCGCGCCGGTGCCGTTGAGCGGCTAGGCGCAGGTTGGCTAGGCGCGGGCGGTCGGGCGGCTTGGGTCGCCGGCTAGGCACCGCCGGCTAGCTCACCACAACGTTCTTGCAACCCAAAAAGGTCGTGCGCGGCAGGGCATAGTTCGTGTCGCTGGCCCAGACGCAGAACTCGTGCGTCCCCCGCCCCGGCCTGAGCACCTCCACCTCCCAGGCCCGCAGGCTGGCCAGCTCATTGACCGACTCGGCCAGTTCCTCGCGCTCAAGCTCAGCCAACACATTGGGCAGATAGCGTGACGGCTCGTTCGGCAGCCGGCGGGTCAGCACCCGTATCTCCACCGGCTCGGAGATGTTGTCGATGTCATAGGCCCAGCCCGCCAGCCTGACCGTCCCGTCCTCGCCGACCTCGGCCGACACAAATTCTGCCAGGGGCTTTTGTGGCGCCAGACCGATGAGCCGGCAGCCGGCCAGCTGGCGGTCTTCGTCGTCCTCCACGAACAGACACACCGAATGCGGCCCCACCGACACGTTCAGGGCGTTCTCAAAACCGAAGTTGCCGGTCACGGCGCGGCCCTGACTGGTGCCCTGGCCAGCACCTTGCCCCGAACCAGAACCCCCACCAGAACGAACAGTCACCTGGCGGTTCAATGTCCCCTCAATCACCATCTCGCCGTCAATCAAAAAGTCGATGCTCAGCTCCTCGCTGGGAACGGAGACCGCGGTGCCCGTGGCATACAGCACACCGTCGCGGAAAATCAACATGTCCAGGCTGCCGTCCAGATCCAAGGTGTCGGCCACGAAACTCTGGGGCGCAAAGCCGGGCTGTGAACCCGCCGCGCCGCCCGCGCCCGAACCAGAACCCCCACCCGACTGCCCAGGCCCGCTCGGCCGCGGCTGCCCAGGCCCGCCCGCCAAACTCGGATAGGAACCACCCACGGCCAGAAAAGTCGAGCGCAGCGTCTGGGCATAGCTGTTGAACTGGCGGATGCTGCCGGCATTGACCACCGCATAGAACCTGGAACCGCTGACCGTTTTGGTGCCGTCCGATCCCACCAAGGTCACCGAAGCCGAGTTGATGCGCCCGGACTGGCTGCGGTTGTCGGAGATCGCAACGCTGCTCAGCGTGCCGACATAGGTGTCGCTGTAGCTGTTCAGCCAGCCGCTCAAATCCGAGTTGGAATAGCTGATCTGCCAGGTGGAATACGGATTGGTGTGGCTGTCGAAGCTGTCGGGCGCGGCCAAAAGATACGGCTTGCGGTTGGCGCCGGAGCGGAATATGTCCTCGCTGACATAGCCGCCGTTGGATGAGCCATAGTGCGCCACCGCATAGCTGCCGCCATAGAGCAGCACCTGGTTGGCGGTCGATCCCACCGCCTGGATCCACGGGCCCGACAGCGGATTCTTCTCGCGGGTGTCGCCCACATAGAACTGATCCTGGGTGGAGGCATAGATGTCGAACGGTAGCGTCCAGCCCGGGTTTTGGCGCCGGTCGGTCAGCACGGCATAGGCATATGACCGGGCGGCGATGGCCTGCACCCGCTGGGCGTCAAGAGGCCAGTCGGTGGGCATCTCGGCTATGCCCAAAAGATATTCCTCCATGGTGATGCTGTCCAGCACCAGATAGAACTCGGAGCCGGATTTTTTGGACAGCGTGATGCGGCCGTGCGAATAGCTGCGCCCGGTGGTTGAGACACGGATGGAGGTGTTGGACGCAAACGCCACGTTGACCCGCTGGCCGGCGCAACCCTGGGACGGACAGATGCTGGCGCCGCCCACAGATATGTTCCAGTTGTTGCCCGACAGGTTGACCACCACTCGGGCGCCGGGTGCCACCGCGGAGACGGGCTGGCCGTCGAGGTATACCTGGCCGTTGCCTTCGGGGGTGAAGGTGGCCGACTGGGGTGAACCGAGGAACACCCGCAGGTCGGTTGTGGGGGAGGAGACGGTTGACAGCGATGTGCCGGGATAGTAGAAGTTGAGGATCTGCTGATAGCTGTGGCCGGCGACGGCGCGGCCGTAGGCTCCGTATTGGCTCATGCCCACGCCGTGGCCCCAACCCCGGCCCGAGAAGGTGAAGCTGGCGGGGTAGTTGCCGGGTTGGGTCGGCTGGGTCGCGCTGCCGGGTTGGGCCGCGCTGCCGGAGCTCGCGGAGCCCGAGCCGCTGCCCGAGCTTCCGCCACCCGAGTCACCACCCGAACTCGCGCCGCCCGAGCTCGCGCTGTCGCTGGGTTGCGCCGCGCCACCGCCCGCGCCCGCGCCACCCGAACCATCGCCCAGCACCCTGCCCGATGTGGCATTCACCGCGTCAATCCACGAGCCAGCCGCCGGGTTCAGCTCAACGTCATCTCCCAGATACGACATATCAGGGCTGGACGAATAGGTGTCGAACGGCTGCGCCCAGGAAGCATCGGAGTTGCGCGCGCCATACTGCCCCACGGCATAGCTGCGGGCTTCAATGGCCCGGGCCTTGAGCGCCTCAGCGGGCCAGTTCCAGTTGCTGACGTCCAGCCCCTTCAGATAGTCGTCCAAGCGGATGGAATCCAGCACGATCCGATAGCTGCTGGTGCTGGTTTTGGTGAGCGTGAAGCGGCCGTGGAAATAGCCCTTGCCGGTGGCGCCCACATGCACCGATGTGGCCGTGGCGAAAAGCACCCGCACGGTGTCGCCCACGCAACCCGCCGACGGACAGACGCTGCCGTTGGAGCTGATCAGCCAGCGGTCGTTCTCCAGGGTGATCCTGATGGAGCTGCCGGGCGAGGCGCGAAACAGCGTCTCATCGTCAATGGTTATGCGGTTGAGGCCGCCCGGCGTGAAGGTGGTGGAGGATGTCTCGGCCAAGAGAATGCTGAGCCAGGGCGCGCTGGTGGTGGTCAGCTGCGAGCCGGGATAGATTTGCGACAGGATTTGGTCGGCCGAGTTGCCGGCCTGGGCCAGCTGCAAGATGCGGGAGTTGGTGTCGCCGCCGAAAGTGGGTGCGCTGGTGACCACCTGGGCTGAGGCTGAACTGCCGAGCGACAACGGGCCGACGGATGACGGGCCGACTGCTGACAGGCCGATAGCCGACAGGCCGGCCACGCCAACCAGCAGGCCCACCGCGGCCACCGAGATTTTTTTGAGATAAGACATGAGAAAATGAGACGTTATATATAGGGGCGAAATATGGCAATATATTAAGGACGTAATTTGGGGGTGACGATATGGGAGACGTTACAGGTGCGTGTGAGTTGCGCAGGGGCAAACCATGCGGGGACGCAGGGCGCCGTCCGACAAATCCAATCCTACATAGCCGCGCCGACATTTTTGGCATTAACGGCATTTTGCCAAATTCCAGCTAGCCTAGAAATTTATGCACAAGGTGGCTTTCATCACTGGCATAAACGGACAGGACGGCTCATATCTGGCGCAGCTGCTGCTGGAAAAGGGCTATCAGGTCTATGGCCTCATGCGCCGGTCGTCCTCGCCCGTCCATTCCACCTGGCGCCTGGATCTGATCACGCAGCACACCGACCGGCTGCACCTGCGCTATGGCGACATCACCGATGGCGTGTCGCTGCGCAACCTGATCCAGGAGATCCAGCCCGATGAGGTGTATAACCTGGCGGCGCAAAGCGATGTGGGTATCTCCTTTGGCGTGGCCGAACAGACAGCTGACGTGACCGGACTGGGCGCGCTGCGGACGCTGGAAGCCATCCGGGCCACCGCCCCGCAGGCCAAGTTCTACCAAGCCTCCTCGTCTGAGATGTTCGGCCAGTCGGTGCCGCCCCAGAACGAAGACACCCCGTTCCATCCCCGCTCGCCCTATGGCTGTGCCAAGGCATATGCCCATCACGTGACGGTCAACTACCGCGAGGCATATGGCCTGTTCGCCGCCAGCGGAATCCTGTTCAACCACGAGAGCCCCCGGCGCGGCGAGAACTTCGTTACCCGCAAGATCACCCGGGCCACCGCCGCCATCGAAGCGGGCCTGTCAAGCGAGCTGCGGTTGGGCAACCTGGAGGCCAAGCGGGACTGGGGTTTTGCGGGCGACTATGCCGAGGCCATGTGGCTGATGCTGCAACAGGACGAGCCGGACGACTTTGTGATCGGCACGGGCGAGGCGCATTCGGTGAGGGATTTCTGCGAGCTGGCGTTCGCCGAGGTGGGACTGGACTGGCAGCGCTATGTCAGCCACGATCCCGGGCTGAACCGTCCGTCTGATGTGGATTGTCTGGTGGCCGACGCTTCCAAGGCGCATCGGGTTCTGGGATGGAAGCCGCAGCTCAGCTTTGAGCAGCTGGTGGCCGAGATGGTGCGTTCAGACCAGCAGTGGTTGCGCCAGCTTAAATAGAGGGCAAGTGGGGCGTGTGCCGCCGCGCTAGTCAATCACCACCACAATGTCGCCGCTGCCGACCGTGTCGCCTTCGGCCACGCGCACTTCCTTGACCACCCCGGAGCGTTCGGCGCAGATGTTGTTCTCCATCTTCATTGCCTCCAGGATCAGCAGCGTCTGACCCGCCTCCACTTCGTCGCCGGCCGACACCAGCACCGAAATCACCGTGCCTTGCATGGGCACCGCCACCGTGCCGCTGCCCGAACCTGCCAGAGCCGACCCCGCCGAAGCCCGCCGTCCGCGAGCCTTGGCCGCCTCGGCCGTGTCGGGCAGCCAGACGGTAACCGCAAACTTCTGCTTGTCCACTTCCACGTCCAACGTCTTGGCGACAGCCTGGGGTGAGGCACCCGGCGGCATCGCGGCCCCGGCCCCGGAACCGCCCCCAGCACCACCCGGCTCCAGGTGGCTCAGATCCAGCGTCTCCTCCACCCATTTGGTGGAATGCTCCAAGCCAACAAAATCAGAATGGCCCAGGATCGCCTCCGCCGCGGGAATGGTGGTGGCCACGCCCTCCACCGACATCTCAGACAGCGCCCGCAGCGTCCGCCGCCGGGCCGTCTCCCGGTCGGCCCCCCAGCACACCAGCTTGCCGATCAGGTTGTCGTAGTTCGGGCTGACCTCATCGCCCGCCTCATAGCCGGTGTCGAACCGGGTGCCATAGCCATCGGGAATCCGCAGCGCCGAGATGGTGCCCGGCGATGGCAAGAACGCCCCGCCCGCGGGATCCTCGGCGTTGATGCGGATCTCAAAGGCATGCCCCTGCGGATCCAGGTCGTCCTGGCCGAAGCCCAGCGGTTCGCCGCTGGCGATGCGGATTTGGTGCGCCACCAGATCCTGGCGATAGACCATCTCGGTCACGGGGTGCTCCACCTGCAGACGGGTGTTCATCTCCAGATAATAGAAGCTGCCCGCCTCATACAAAAACTCGACCGTGCCGGCGTTGCGATAGTCACAACCCTGCGCCACCTTGACCGCCGCCTGTCCCATCTCGGCCAGAATGTCTGCGTCGATGCCGGGGGCGGGCGCCTCCTCGATCAGCTTTTGGTGTCGCCGCTGGGCCGAGCAGTCCCGGGTGCCCAGATAGACGCAGTTGCCGTGTGCATCGGCCAGCACCTGCACCTCCACATGCCGGGGCGCCTGCAGGTAGCGTTCCAGATACATCTCGTCGCGCCCGAAATATGACAGCGCCTCGCGGGCAGCCGACGCCAGCGCCGCTTCAATGTCGTCCCCTTCGGCGATGACCTTCATGCCGCGCCCGCCGCCGCCGAAAGCCGCCTTGACCGCCACGGGATAGCCGTGCTCCTTGGCGAAGGTTTTGACCTGGGCGGGTTTGGTGACCGGGTCGGTGATGCCCGGCACGCTGTGGACGCCGACCCGCTCGGCTGCGTTGCGGGCGGAGATCTTATCGCCCATTACCTCGATGGCCTCCGGCGGCGGGCCGATGAAGGCGACTCCGGCCGATGTCACTGCCCGGGCGAAGTCAGCGTTCTCGCTGAGGAAGCCATAGCCGGGGTGGACTCCGTCGGCGCCGCTTTGGGCGATGATGTCCAGGATGGCGTCAGTCCGCAGATAGCTCTCGGCCGCGGTTCTGCCGCCCAGGGCAAAGGCTTCGTCAGCCAGGCGCACGTGCAGGGCTTGTCGGTCAAGTTCGGAATAGACGGCCACGGTGGCGATGCCCAGCTCACGGCAGGCACGCAGAACCCGCACGGCTATTTCGCCCCGGTTGGCGACAAGAATTTTCTTCATTTGGTTTCGCGGGTGCTATGTGGTTTCGCAGGTGTCGCTATGCTTCGCAGGCTTCGCACATAGTCTGCATGGGCTGGATGCCCGGCTGGTTGTCGTATAGCTTTTGCAGGTTGAGCCAGCTGCCGGTTGTCATTCCGAAAAACCGCCCCAACTTTTCTGCCACCTCCGGGGTGATCCGGTGGGCATTGTTGAGGATGCTTTGCACGCACTCAAAAGACAGGCCCGTTCCGCGCACCAGAGAGTCGGTGGAGAACCGGCGGTTTTCCATGAAGAATTCCAGCATGCCCCCCGGGGGTGTGACTTTATCCATGATCTGATGTTCCTTGTGGCTCTCGGCAGCGGTTGATTACAGCGATTCGTAGTGTTTGGTGATTTCTATATTATAGGCGCCGTTGTCGTCGTGCCTAAGCTTGTGGTGGGCCTTCCCGTTTGCGAATTCACGCGTCGCTTTGGGTGTGGTAGGCTTGATGCGGTGGGCAATCTTGGTTTGGTGGCGGACGTTTCGGCTAGGCAATTAATTAAGTCTAAAGGGAAACTAGGGAGCATGAATAGAAATTGCAAAGACGACGGCGGGAGCGTCGGCTGGCAGGTTCGCTGGGTGGAGCAGACCGGCTCCACCAATGCCGACCTCAAGCAGCTGGCTGGTCGGAGCCAGGGGCAACTTTCGCAGACATATTTGTCTCAGTTGGACGGGACGGTGCTGGCAGCCGAACATCAGACCCAGGGCCGCGGTCGGCTGGATCGCAGGTGGGAGTCGCCGCCGGGTGAGAATTTGCTGTTTTCGGTGCTGCTTTGTTCTCGCTGTGAGCCGAAGGATTTTGGCTGGCTGACGCAGTTGGTGGCATTGGCCGTGGCGGATGTGTGTGAGGAGTTGTGCGGTCAGCGGGCGCAGCTGAAATGGTCCAACGATGTGGTGGTCGGCGGCAGGAAGTTGGCGGGGATTTTGGCTGAGGTTGTGTCGGGGGCTGGGGCGGGATCGGCGCCCGAGGCAGTCGTGCTGGGCGTCGGCTTGAATGTTAACTGGCCCGCGGCCGGTGCGTCAGACGAGGTGTTCGACGAGATGTCTGGCGACTTCAGGCTTGAGGCCACCTCGCTGGCGCAACTCGTCGCTGCCACTGACGTTGCTGCCGCCGCTGACTCTGCCGCCGCCGGCACGGCTCACAGGTTCGACCCCAAAGCCGTCCTCGATGTCGTGCTGGACAAATTACGACAACGCCTCAAGCTGCTGGAACGCAGCGGCTGGCAGGAGCAACTGCGCCAACTGGTCAAAGACAACTCCGCCACGCTGGGTCAGGACGTGGTAGCCGAGCTGCCCCAGGAAACCGTAGCCGGCAAAGCCGTGGACATAACGGACACTGGCGCGCTGGTGATCGCGCAGGATGCCGTCAGCCCGCTACCCGCAGACTCCCCGTCCAGCGACCCCCCGTCCGACGC
>CAZERQ010000048.1:0-3995 GCA_964514465.1 uncultured Acidimicrobiales bacterium | reverse complement strand
CCCGCCACAATGCCAATTTTTGGTTGCTTCATTGGTTGTTTCGCTGTTGGTTTTTTTGTTGGTTTTGCTGTTTTCATTGCAATTTCAGCTTAATGCGGGTAGCTTAGAAAGTTATGGCTTCCAAAAAATCCAGCGGCGGCTCCGGCGGCTCCGGCACCAGCGGCGGCAGCGGCACCAGCGGCGGCGGCTCCGGCACCAGCGGCAGTCTGATGTCGCGCATCGTCGCCAGCGCCGACCCCAACGCGGACGCAGCCCAGGTGAATCTGTCCCAGCAGGCATTTGACCGTTTGACTGATGAGCTCGAAGACCTGACCACTCGGGGACGGGTGGAGATTGCCCGCATCATCGAGACCGCCCGGGAGCTGGGCGACCTCAAGGAGAACGGGGACTACCACGCCGCCAAGGAGGAGCAGGGCAAGATGGAGGGGCGCATCCGTCATCTGGAGAATTTGCTGGAGAAGGCGGTGGTCACGCCGGACGGCGGGGATGGCGACAGCGCGGACAGCGATGGCGCAGACAGCGACGGCCCGGATGCTAGCGGCGACTCCGCCAGCCAGACGGCCCAGGTCGGCTCGGTCATAACGCTCAGATACGAGGGCGAGGACGACCAGGAGGTTTTCCTGCTGGCCTCAGTCGAAGAACAGATCGGCGACCACGACCTGCTGTCGCCCCAATCACCGCTGGGGGCAGCTTTGTTGGGCAGCGCCGCCGGACAGACGGTCAGCTATGAAGTGGCGCAGGCTAATAGCGACAAGACTTCCACCTTCACCGTGGAAGTGTTGGAGGTCAGCTGATGTCGAGCCAAGTCGGCGCACCGGCTAGCGCACCAGTCGGCGCACCAGCCAGCGCCGCGCCCCAAACGCTCAGCGAAAAAGTCTGGCAGCGCCACGTGGTCAAAGACAGCGGCTATGGCGGCGACCAAGACCTGCTCTATATCGACCTGCATCTCATCCACGAGGTGACATCCCCCCAGGCGTTCGAGGGTTTGCGGCAGGCGGGCCGCAAAGTCCGCCGTCCGGATCTGACGCTGGCCACCGAAGACCACAACGTGCCCACCGCCGACATTGACCAGCCCATTGCCGACCCCATCTCGCGCAAGCAGGTGGAGGTGTTGCGCCAGAACTGCGCCGAGGCCGGCATCACTTTGTATCAGATGGGCCACGACCGCCAGGGCATCGTGCATGTCATCGGGCCTGAGTTGGGACTGACCCAGCCGGGCATGACCATCGTCTGCGGCGACAGCCACACTTCCACCCACGGGGCTTTCGGGGCGCTGGCATTTGGCATCGGCACCAGCGAGGTCGAGCACGTCCTGGCCACCCAGACACTGCCGCAGACCAAGCCCAAGACGCTGGCCATAACTGTTGAGGGCGAGTTGCCCAGGGCGGCCGTGGCCAAGGACATTGTGCTGGCCATCATCGGCGAGATCGGCACCGGCGGCGGCATCGGTTCGGTCATTGAATATCGCGGTTCGGCCATCGCTTCGCTGTCCATGGAGGGACGCATGACCATCTGCAACATGTCGATTGAGGCGGGCGCGCGGGCGGGCATGATCGCACCCGACGATGAGACTTTTGCCTATCTGGAGGGTCGGCCGCACGCGCCGCAGGGGGCGAAGTGGGAGCAGGCGCTGGACGACTGGCGCTCGCTGGTGACCGACGAAGCCGCCGGCTTTGACCGCGAGGTGGTGCTGGACGCGGCCCGGATCGCACCGCAGGTTACCTGGGGGACGAACCCCAGCCAGGTGGTGCCCATATCGGGTGCGGTTCCCGATCCCGACAGCTTTGAGGATGCGACCCAGCGGGAGTCGGCCGCCCGGGCTTTGGAGTATATGGGGCTGCGGGCCGGTGAGCCCATCAAGGACATCGCGGTGGATACCGTGTTCATCGGGTCGTGCACCAACAGCCGGATTGAGGATTTGCGCAGCGTGGCCGAGGTTGTGCGGGGGCGCCAGGTGAAGTCGGGCGTGCGGACTTTGGTGGTGCCGGGTTCGGGTCAGGTCAAGGCGCAGGCCGAAGCCGAAGGTCTGGATGTGGTCTTCCGGCAGGCCGGGTTGGACTGGAGAGAGCCGGGCTGTTCGATGTGTTTGGCCATGAACCCCGACAAGCTGTCGCAGGGCGAGCGTTGCGCCAGCACCAGCAACCGCAATTTTGAGGGACGACAAGGACGGGGCGGCCGCACGCATTTGGTGTCGCCGGCTGTGGCTGCCGCGACCGCCATCAAGGGACACTTCGCGGTGCCCGAGGATTTGGACTAGCTGGCGCCCGCGCCCACACGCGCCCCTGCTCGCGCCCCTGCTCGCGCCCCTGCTTGTTACTGCGCCCGCGCCCCTGCTCGCGCCCGCGCCCTCCCGCGATCCGCTACTCGGTGAGCAGGGTGGTGGAGAACTTGGAGAGCAGGGCGTCTGACAGGTTGATCATTCTGCTTTCCAAGCCAGTGATGTCGGCTTTGATTTGGACAATGTCGCTCCTGATTTCAACTTCGAAGCGGGTCATCCTATCCTCAAGCTTGTCCATTCTGGATTCCAGGCCAGCGATGTCGGCTCTGATTTTGTCTTCGAAGCGGGTCATCCTGGCTTCCATGCTCTCTTGCCTGACTTCCAGGGTGGCTATCCTGACTTCTAGGGCGGCCACTCTGGTTTCGAGCGCGCCCATTCTGGACTCGAAGCGATCCATCCGGGACTCGAGCGCGCCCATCCGGGACTCGAACTCAAGCCTGAAGCTGGCGATATCCCCCTTGAGCTCGTCGCGCAGGTCCCTCTTGATGGTGCGCATGTAGCCGGCCAGAGCCAGCCCTATCGCCATAACCGCGCCAAGAACGGTGAACAGTTGATAATCCATTTTTTGTGTCTTCCTTTCGTGTTGGTTGTGGGTTATGGCTCCTGCAATCTGCAGTCTAGCATATTTGCAGAAGCCCTATGCACGGATTATAAAGCAGGGGTGCTGCGAATCAGGGGGTGAAACACCAAATTCGCAAAAATATTTTTTGGGAACTTTTTGGGCGCTTCGTCAGTCATATAAATTAAATAGCGAGGGTTGGCACAGCCAGACCTCAGAACTTCCAACTCAAAGGACACCACAATGACGGACTTCAAAATGACGGACACCGCAGCGACGGACACCGCAACGACTTCAAAGTTTGCTGGCGCATCGGCCGGCTCATCGGTTGGCGCAACTGCCGAACCAACTGCCGACCCATCAACCCGAGCAACCGACCGCGGCCAACCCGAAACAGGCGAAAGGTCGCCGGGCGCGGGCGAGGCGAAGTGGACAAACTTTCTGGCGCGGCGAACCCGCAAGACCACGCTGGCGTTTCTCGCTCTGGCGCTGGCACTGGCGCTTTTTGGAACCCAGTGCGAACCGCTGGGCAGCCTGACCGCACCGCTCAAGTTGTCGTCCACCGAGCTGATGGAAGAGGTGGTGCCGGTGATCCTGGTCAACTATCAGAACTGCGACAGCCTGCTGGAACAGATCCAGACAGAAGCACTTGAGCGGGTCGGCCCCTACGGACTTGAGACCGACGGCCCCATCTGGATTGAGCCCTTCATCGAGCCGGCTTTCGACACGGACGATGCCATTGCGGAATCGGCTGACGGGATTGCCGGCGGCGCGGCCCTGTCCAGCGCAACAGCCAGAGACACCGCAGCATCAGCCGATGCCAGCACCAGCGCAGCGCAATCCCAGGCAGCCCCGACAGTTGCCTCGGCGGGCGAAGCGGGCGACGGCGCCAGCTTTTCGGGCACCAACGTCCAGGTGAGCGGAGTTGACGAAGCCGACATCGTCAAGACCAACGGAGAGATCATCATCGGTATCAGTCGGGCCGGCGGGAGCCTGTGGGTGGCGGACGTGTCCTCGGCGACCCCGGAGCTGATCGGCAGGGTCGGCTTGGGCGACACATATTATCAGGAAATGTTCCTCAGCGGAGACAGGGTCTTTTTGATCGGCAACGACTACACCGGGATCACGCCCTTTGACAGCGGCGGCACGGTCGGCGGC
>CAZERQ010000047.1:0-26687 GCA_964514465.1 uncultured Acidimicrobiales bacterium | reverse complement strand
TGGGCCCGATGCGCCGGCACCGCCCAGTCGAAGATGGCCTGCTGGGTGGTGATCTTGTCGGGTATGGTGCTGCGGAGCAGCGGGTCGCCGGTGAGGTGCTGATGCGTGTTGATCAGTCCCGGGGTGATGACGCAGCCTGTGGCCGACAGCTGTTGTGCTCCGGGCCAGCGCGCCAGGACTTGTTTGGTTGGCCCTATGTCGGCGATCCTGTCGCCCTGCATCACCACGGTCGCGCCCAGCAGCACTTCCCGCTTGGGGTTCATGGTGACTATGTCGCCGCCCACCAGCGCCACGGCTTGGTCGGGCTGGCGCGGCTCGCGCTGTTCGGACGGGCGCGGGCCCGACGGGCGCGGCTCGCTCATAACCGCGGGCCGGGCTTGGTGGCCACCACCAGATGCTGAAACCCAATCGGCTCCACCCGCCTGAGCTGCCCGAAACCAACCTCCTCCAACAGCTCGGCGAACCGTCCGGGCGTGAAAGTGAAGCCAGCCCGGGTGTTGGCCATCATAACGGCGCCCATCAGCACCCCATGCGGGTTGTGCTTGCGGGTCGGGTCGCAGAAATAGTCGGTCACCAAAAGACGTCCGCCCGGACGCAGGGCCCGCCAAGCCAACCCCAGCAATGCTCGGGTGCCGGCCTCGCCTTCGGCTCGGCATAAATGGCCCAGCACCACCAAGTCAAAATCGCCAGAAGCGATCGCCTCGCCGACCTCGGCCGAGTGATAGTCGCCCGCCAGAAACTCGCACCGCCCAGCCACCCCGTGCTCGGCCGCCTTCTCCTGTGCCACCGCCAGCACCGGCGCAAAGTCGTTGATCACCGCCCGCGCCCCCGGGCAAGCCGACAGCACGGCACACGCCCAGGGCGCGCCGCCGGCTCCCAGCTCCAGCAAGGACACACCCTCGGCCGCGCCATCGGCCCGGCTGTAGCCCACCATCAGATCGGCCCGCGTCGCCACCCGCATCTGCGTGGCGAAAGTGCCGCGCACCAACGGGAGATAGAAGTCGGTGTCAACATCCACCGGGCTGGGCGGCGCCCCGCGGCGCACGGTTTCAGCCAGCCCCTGCCAGTTCTCCCAGGGCCCGGCCGCCACCGCCAGCAACTCCGACATCGAAGCCGGACTCCCCGACAGCAAATAGCGCCTGGCCGTGTCGTTCAGCTCATAGACCTCACGGCACTGACCCAGCAGGCCCAGCACCACCACCGAATCCAGCAGCACCCCCAGATGCGGCTCGGACAGACCCAACTGCTGCGCCAGATCCGCGGCCGTGGCCGGCCCGATCCGCTCCAGCGCATCGAAAATGTCCAGCTCCCGGGCAGCCTGCAGCACCGCATAGCCAGCCAACCCGCACAGCACATTCCAGACCGGACCAGACGGCGGCGGCTTGTAGTCACTCCAGGGACGCCCCTGGCGCGCCATGGTGTGGGTCTTTTTGATTTCCGGATAAGGAGAATCGGCCATCACGCCAACTCGCGCCAACCTGCGTCAACCCGCGCCAACTGCCAGCCAACCCGTCAGGGCCGCAGCAGTATCTTGCCGAAGAAATCGCTGCGCAGCATTTTCTCCTGGGCCTCGCCGGCCTCGCTCAGGGGGAATTCCGAGTCGATCGACACCTCAAAGCCGCCTTCGCAGAACTGCCGCCACACCGGGCCGAACTCCTCCGGCCGATAGGGATCAGACCCCAGGATGCGCAGCCCCAGATGATACAGATGACCCAACGACGCAATCTCCACCACATCCCCGGTGGTGCCGCCGCACACCACGATCCGCCCCCTGACGGCCAGCGACGAAACCGACGCCTGCCACAGCGCCGGCCCCACATGGTCAAACACCATGTCCACGCCTCGCCCGTCGGTGGCCTCCCGGGCCCAGCCGGCCACATCGCCGCTCCGGTTGTTGCACACGAAGTCGGCGCCGAGGTCGCTGGCCCGGGCGCATTTCTCGTCTGTGCCGGCGGTCGCCAACACCACCGCACCGGCCGCTTTGGCCAGCTGGATGCCCGCCACCGAAACGCCGCTGCCGGCCGCATGGATCATCACCGTCTCGCCTGCCTGAAGCTGGCCCACCTCTGCCAGGGCGTGCGCGGCCGTCATATAGCAGGTCGGAAAGCAGGCTGCCTGCGCGGTGGTGATGTGGTCGGGAATGGGGAATACGTGGCTTGCCGGAACCAGGCAAAGCTCGGCATAGCCGCCGTCCAGGGTTGCTCCGATGATGCCCAGCTCGCCGTATAGGTCGCCCCGCCCGGCATATTTGGAGTTGTCGCTGACGCCGGACATGGACGGATCCACCACCACCCGGTCGCCCACCGCTGCCCCCGCCACTTCCGAGCCCAGCTCCACTATATGTCCCGCCACATCCATGCCGGCGATGTGGGGATAGGCAAAGCCCGGCATCTGAAACCAGCCGTTGCGCTGCACCACATCCAGCCGGTTCAAAGCGGCCGCTTCGACCCGCACCACCACATCGGCCGAACCCGGGGTCGGATCGTCCACCTCGCCGAAGCGCAGCACGTCGGCTCCGCCTGGCGTGTCATACCAGACAGCTTTCATCGCAGACCTCCTGTCATCGCAAATCCCTGGTCATTCCAGATCCCTTATGAACGGGCGGGCCAGCGCCGCCGGCGGGCGGGCATAGGTGGCGATGATGGCGACGGTGACGATGGTAACAACATAGGGCATGGACGACAACAGCTCGGAATTAATCTTATAGCCCAGCGGCGGCAACGTCAGCCGGAACGAGTTCACCGCTCCGAACAGCAGGCAGCCGAACAGCGCACCCCGCAAACTCCAGCCCCCGAAGATCACCGCCGCGATGGCGATGAAGCCCTGTCCGTTCACGATGGTCTCCTCAAAGCGCCCCACCTGCCCCAACAGCAGCACCGCCCCGCCCAGCCCCGATGTCAGCCCGGCCACATAGATGCTCTGGCGGCGCCGCCGGTTGACGTGGATGCCCGACACGTCGGCCGCCTGGGGATTTTCGCCCACCGCCCGCACTTCCAGCCCCCAGCGGGTGCGATACAGCAGCAGCCAGCACAGCGGCACCACCAGATATATGAGATAGAACGGCCAGCGCTGGCCGAACAGCGCCCGGCCCACCAGCGGGAAATCCACCAGCCAGGGGATTTCGAACACATGGGCGCGGTGGGTGTCGGGCGCGATGGTGGAGTTCAAAAAGCTGGCCACCCCCAGGGTCAGAATGTTCAGCGTCAGCCCCACCACGAACTGATCGGCCGTCAGGCGGTGGCTCATGTTGGCTTGCACCCAGGCCACAGCCGCGCCCGCGCCCACACCCATCGCCAACCCCACGCTGACCGAGTCGCTCAGATGCAGCCCGGCCGCCGAGGCGAACGCCCCGCCCAACAGCATGGCCTCAACCGATATGTTCAGCGTGCCGGCCTTTTCTGCGATCCATTCGCCGGCGGCCACGAATGCCAGCACGATGGCAAAGCGCATCCCGCCCTCATAGACCGAGGACTGCGACGCCACATCGCCGATGGCTTCAAAGAAGTCCCAGTTCATGTCCGCACCTTGACTGTGGCCAGCATCCGGCGCCGCTCCCGGGCATACAGCACCGCCGGCGGCAACAGCAGCGCCAGCACAATCAACGCCTGCACCACGTTGGCGATTTCACGCTCGACTCCGGTGGCCGCCAAAAACCCGGCGCCGGTGCGCAGGCTGGCAAAGACGAAGGCCATGGGTATGGCGATGAGCGGATGGTTGCGGGCCACCAGCGCCACCAGCAGTCCCTCCCAGCCGATGGCGCTGGAGAATCCGGCGGTGAAGGTGTAGTTGCCGAAGTCCCCGCCGGTGATCATCATGGCTCCGGCCAGACCTGCAAAGCCGCCGGACACAGCCATGGCCGCCATGCCATATTTGACAGACGAGACACCCACCCGGTGCGCCACTTTGGGGTTCAGCCCCAGCATCCGCAGACGAAAACCGGAGGCCGTGCGCGCCAGCCAGAGCGCCAGCAACGTAGCCAGAACCAACGCCACCAGCGCGCTCATGGGCATCTCGTTGCCCCAGATTGTCCAGCGGGGGAGACGGATGTTGCTGGCCAGTTCCTGGCTGACCTGGTTGCGGTTGGGATGGTCGGGGGAGCGATCCAACAGCAAGGCGGTGGTCTTGAGGCTGTAGCCCACCAGCTGCGCCGCCACGGTCACCAGCAACAGCGTGGTCAGCACTTCGGGCACCCGCCGCCAATATTTCAGCCCGGCTGCTAGCCATGACCAAAACGCCCCGGCCAGCAGTCCGCCCAGCAGCGCCAGCGTCAGCACCAACGGCCCGGGATCATCCAGGCGCACGGAGATGAAGGTGGTTACCGCCGCCCCGATCAGCAGCTGGCCTTCCTGTCCGATGTTGATCAGTCCGGCCCTGACGCTGACCACCGTGCCCAGCGCCACCAGCAGCAGGGGAGTGGCTTCGCCGATGGTGGCACCCCAGCGGCCCGGTTTGGTTAGGCTGCCGTCCAGCATGGAGGAAAACACCGACTGCCAGGATCCGTCGGTGGCCCAGATGAGAAAAGCCGACAGCACCAGCGCGCCGAATATGCTGAGCGCATACAGCCACAGCACCAGCCATCTGTCGCGCAGCAGCTGTGCCAGTGAGCCGGGTGTGGCTTTGGCGAATCCCAGGATCCAGTCGGCTGACCGGCGCACGGTCGGGGTCATGGCGCCGGCTCGCCCGATTCGCTCACCCCGCCCATCAGCAACCCCAATTGGCGCATGTCCACATCCGTCCCGGACATCTCGCCGATGATCCGGCCGCCATACAGCACCAGAATCCGGTCGGCTATGTGCAGGATTTCCGACAGTTCGTGTGAGACGAACAGCACCGCCACTTCCGCCCGAGCGGCCTCCCTGAGCCGGTCCAGGAAATATTCCACCGCGCCGACATCCAAGCCTCGGGTGGGTTGCGACGCCAGCAGCACCTTGGGGTTGGCGGCCAGCGCCCGGGCCAGCACCACCCGTTGCTGGTTGCCTCCCGAAAGCGACCACATCAGAGCCTGCGGGCCCGCAGCGGTGATGTTGAACTCCTCGATGGCTTGGGTGGCTTGGGCTGCCATGGCTTTGGGCTGCAGCCATCCGCCCCAACCCCTGCCGGCCTCGCCCTCGCCGCCACCGCGGCCGGCTCGGCCGGGGTCGGCCAGAAACAGATTTTCCGCCAGGGTCATGTCCATGACGCAGCCGCAGTCGTGGCGGTCTTCTGAGATGACGGCCACGCCGGCTCGCTCGAACGCTCCCGGCTTGCCGGCCCTGACAGGTTTGCCGTCCACCTCCACGCTGCCTGATGTGAGCGGCAGCAGGCTGGACAGCAGCTGGTCGATGGCGCTTTGTCCGTTGCCTTCCACTCCCGCGATGGCGGTGATCTCCCCGGGGTATACGTCAAAGCTGAGCGAGTCCAGCAGCCGCGCTCCGTTGGCGTCATGGGCGGTGGCGTCACGTATGCGCAGCACCGGGTTCTTGCGCGCCTGTCCGCCGGCTGCCTCGCGCGCCTGACCGCTGGCCACCTCGCTCGCGCCGCCCGCCACGTCGCTCGGCAACTCCGGCAGCACCAGCGGCAAATTCACCCTGCGTCCGACCATCGCCTCGGCCAACTCCGCCGCACTCGCCGCCGCGGTGTCCAGCTGCGCCACCACCTTGCCTTGCCGCATGATGGTGATATCGTCGGTGGCTGCCAGCACCTCGTTCAGCTTGTGGCTCACCAGTGCCACGCATCGGCTCTCCTCGCCCACAACCTGTCGCAGCACCCCGAACAGCGACTCCGACTCGGCCTGGCTCAGCACCGATGTCGGCTCGTCCAAAATCACGATTGCCGGATCATGCACCAGACACTTGATGATCTCCACCCGCTGACGCACCCCCACCGGCAGCGCCTCCACCTTGTCATCGGGGTTGACATCCAGGCCATAGTGCCGGCTGATCTCAGATATTTTCCGGCGCGCCTGCCTCTCACGCAGCGGGCCGGTGTCGCCCAGCACCACGTTCTCCCAGACCTTGAGCGCCGGCACCAGGCTGAAATGCTGATGCACCATGGCGATGCCCAGCTGGCGGGCCTGGTTGGGGCCTTGAAGCTGACACAGCGAGCCGGCGATGGCGATGCTGCCGGCATCGGGCACATACAGACCGCACAGGATTTTCATCAGGGTTGACTTGCCGGCCCCATTCTCCCCCAGGATGCCGTGTATGCGTCCGGGCCGCAGACTCAGATCCACCCCGTCGCAGGCCACCACCGAGCCGAACGACTTGGTGATGCCGGCCATGGCCACACCGGTCGCTGCCGCGTCAGCCACGCACGCGCCGGTCGCGCTCGCGGCTTGGTGCCCCTGGCTCATGGCAGTCGGGTCGCTGTCGGCTGACGGGCCGCTGTCGGTTCGCGTATCGCAGTCAAATTTTTGGCGAGGCTGCCGAGTTATGATGTTTGGACAGCAGCCCCGCGCGCTTAAAGTCTAGGAGTAGGCCTGCCCCTTGATGGCGCCGAACTCGGCGGCGAACTGGCCGGCGGCGATGCGCTCATAGAGATCGTCCATGGCGGTTTGCTGCTCGGTTGTGGGGTCGCAGATCACAGCTCCGGGCTGCGGGTCGACGCCCACCCTGAACACCCGGGTGTCGCCTTCCTGGAACGTCCCCGCGGAGATCTCAGCCAGGATCGACTCGATATAGTCGCCCGCATCGAAGCGCACCGCGATGTCATAGTCCAAATCGGTGCGCTCGCAGGCATCGGAAGCTCCGGCCGACATCACCACCAGCCCTTCCTCGTTGGCCCGCTGCACCAACGGCTCATGCGCGCCGCCCAGATAGGGATTGACCGCATGCACGCCTTGCTGGATGGAAGCCTCCAACGCCTCGATCGCGCCCTGGGTGTTGTCGAAATCAAACGGGAAATTGCCGGTCGGGGAATAGGTCATCACCGCATCGGGAATGACCGCCACCAGACCCTGCTCATAGGCCAGATAGGCCTCCTTTTCGAACCCCAGATCGCAGCAGCCTATGAACGTGGCGAAATCCCCGCCGCGCTCGGACAGCAACAAGCCCGTGGCATAGCCCGCGGTATACAAAATCTCAGACGCATCGTCCTGGCTCTGCGCCAAAGTCGGCAGCGACGGATAGCCCGCCCCGCAGTTGCAATACCAAAAGATGTCAGCATACTGCTCCGTCAGATCCGACAGCGGCTCGGCGATCTCGCTGGCACCCACCGCGATGATGTCCACACCCTGCTGCGCCAGATTGGCCAGCTCCGTGGCGGCTTCTGACGCCTGGATGCTGTCCACCACAATCGGGGTGCCATAGCACGGATCAGCCGCCGAGAAATCCTCGATTGATTCCACCAGCGCCTGATAATAGCCGCCGTCATCGCGCGGCCCGGCCGTGGCCACACCGAACACCACCTGACCGTCATCGTTGATGTCCATCTCACAAGACAGATCCGGAGCGGCGGAGTCGTCATCGTCTGAGCAGGCGGCCACAGATAGGCTCACCGCGGCGATGGCGACCAGCGAAAAGAATAGTTTTGTTAGTTTCATTTTTTGTTCCTTGTTTGGTTGGATGTTGGGAATAAGTTATTGCCAACAGATTATAGCAGGTTGAATGGACGGGGGTCGGCGCGCAACGTCAATACACCGGGAACTAATACACCGGGAACTTCGCCTTGTCGGGCAACCCCGAGCGTGCGCAGATCGCCTCGCCCGCTTCCTGTGCCTGCGCCCACAGCCGTTCCTCGTCCAGCCCCACCAGCCGATAGTCGCGCACCACCGGCCGTCCGTCCACGAACACCGTGTGCACCCCCCGTCCGTCGGCCGACCAGACCAGCTGGTTGATCACGTTCAGCAGCGGCCGCCACTCCGGTCGGTCGCAGTCGTGCAAAACGATGTCGGCCCGCTTGCCCACCTCAAGCGATCCCAGCTCGTCCTGCGCGCAGATGGCCTTGGCGCCTCCCAGCGTGGCCATCTCAAAGGCAGTCTCAGCGGGAAACATCTGCGGGTCGCAGCGCGCATCCTTGAACAGGCCCGCCACCAGATAGCACGCCCGCATCATGTCGGAATAGTTGGACGCATTGTTGCCGTCGGTGCCGATGGCCACGTTGATCCCCAGCTGGCTCATCTCGGGCATCTTGCCCACCTGGGTCACCCCATAGCTGACCTTTAGCGCCGTGGTCGGACAATGCGCCACGCTGACCTTGGCTTCGGCCAGCACCTCCAGCTCCTGTTGATCCACGTGCACGCAGTGGGTCAGCGCCACGTCCTCGCCCAGCACGCCCAGCTCGGCCAGATGGATCATGGGCCGCTGCCCGAACTCCGCGATGAAGCCCTCGGGGTCGGCTTTGGCGGGCGACATATGGAAGCTCAAGCCCACTCCGGCTTCGTCGGCCAGCTCCCGTGCGGCCCGCCACAGCGGATCGGAGCAGGTGGTGTGCCCCACCAAAATGGCCCACGCCCGGATGCGCCCGTCGGCTGAGCTGGCATGGTCGGACAGCGTGCGGCTCAGGTTGGCGATGGCTTCGTCGGTGCTTTGACGATAGACGTCGGGCTCGGGCGGCAGGTCCCAGATCCAGCGCCCCACCCGTCCTCTGATGCCGACTTCGGCCAGCCCGTCGACCACCTCGTCAACGAAGCGAATGGTGCCGGCCTCCAAAAAACAGGTGGTGCCGCTGCGCAGCATTTCGGCCGCCGCCAGCTGCGCCGACAGCTTCTCTTCGGCGGGTTCATAGAGGGAATAAAGCGGACACAGCCACTCGAACACGTTCTCCTCGAACGGGGTGTCGTCTGGGACGAAGCCACGGGTCAGCGGCTCGCCGGTGATGTGGATGTGGGAGTTGACCAGGCCGGGCGTGACCACGAACTGGTCGCCGCCGGCGGTCTTTGCGGGCGCATAGGCTGCCTGCAGGTCGGCGGCCTTGCCCACCGCCACGATGCGCGAGTCCTTGATGGCCACCGCGCCGTCACGTATTATGTCGCGCTGGGGGTTCATGGTCACCACATACCAGCCCTTGATGAGCCAGTCCACCGGCGCGGGCGCGGCGTTCATGCGCCCGGCCACCACTTCCGATAGCGCTGCACCAGCCAGCGGTTGAACTGCACGTGGCTTTCCTCCTGCCAGCTGTATCGCCCCCGGGCCGCAAAGCGCGACTCCATCCCCAGCTGCACCCGGGTGGTGGCGTCCTGATCCTGCTGGACGAACACCTGCACCCCGGCATCGGACATGGCGAACAGATGGTCAAACATGGGATGCTCCAGCGCCGACGGATGCAACAGATAGCCGATCTCCAAGTCGATGGTCTCAGGCGAAGTCGGCCGCACGATGAAGAAGAACACCTGGTCGGGCGCCGTGCCCAAACACAGGCTGGGCGGGATCAGCGCAAAGCACGACCGCCACCGCTCCTCCTCGGTCAGCTCCGGGAACACCGGCAACAGCGCCTTGGTGGTGGCGTTGAAGCCGCCGTCAATGTGGGTGTATCCGTTGGTGCGGAAGATGACGTTGCTGGCGTCATCCCAGGGTTCGGGGAAGGCGGCCAGGTCGCTGGGGCAGAAGTCCTGGATGATCTGGTGCAGCCGGTTGGCGTGATAGCCGTCGTTGAAGTTCTCAAACATTATCTTCCAGTTCCAGGGCAGATCCTTGAGGGTGAAGGTGCCCGGGCAGACGCAGCCGGCCAGGTCATAGTTGGCCAGATACGGATCGAAGCGCTTGAGCGTGGGTGCCAGCGGCGGCGCCTGCGGGTCGAAGCTGACGAAGATGAAGCCCTGCCAGGTCTCCACCTTGAGCTGGGGCAGGCCGAAGTCGGCCTTGTTGAAGTCCTGGGTTTTTTCCATGGCGGGCGCGCCCAGCAGCCGTCCGTCCAGCCCATAGATCCAGTGGTGATACGGGCAGGTGAAGGTCTTGGCGTTGCCCTGGTCGACACACACCCGCATGCCCCGGTGCTGACAGATAGCGGAGAAGACGTTGACCTGGCCGCCCTTGTCGCGTGTGGCGATGAGCGGTTCGCCGGCGACTTCGGCCGAGAAATAGTCGCCCGGTTTTGGGATTTGCGATTCCAGACCCAGACACAGCCATTCGTGGCCCCAGAGCTTGTCTTGCTCGAAGTCGAAGAACTCGGGGGAGGTGTAGATTTGCGGTGGCAGGGTCTTGGCTTGGGATACGTCCAAGGTGGATTCCTCCAGCGAGTCGAGGAACTGCTGGCTGAAGATTTCAGCGCTGGCTTGCGTGCGTGCGGACATATTCGCCATAGCTTACTCGCCCTGCAGTCCGCTTGCCTACTCGGACAGACGGCTCGCCTGCTCCGACAGCACGAACTTGCGGATCTTGCCCACCGAGGTGCGCGGCAGCTCGTCCAACAGCACAAAGTCGTGCGGGCGCTTGGGCTTGCTGAGCCGCTGCTGGCACCAGTCGCCCAGGCTGTCCTGGCTGGGTGGATTTTGCGGGTCAGACGGCACCACGAAACCCACCGGCACCTCGTCGCGCATCTCGTCGGGGCGTCCCACCACCGACGCCTCCAGCACGCCGGGATGCTCCGCCAGCACCTGCTCGACTTCCACCGTGGAGACGTTCTCTCCGGCGACTTTGAGGATCTCCGACTGGCGCCCCACAAAATAATGCAGCCCGCTGGCGTCTCGGCGGGCCCGGTCGCCGGTCATGAACCAGCCGTCAGTGAAGGCTTGCGCGGTGGTTTCGGGATCATCCAGATAGCCGCTGAACAAGGTGATGCCGGGCTGACCCCACACGGCAATCTCGCCGACCTCGCCATCAGCCGCCGCGTGCATCCCGTCTGCCGCGTGCATCCCGTCCGCCGCGCTATCAGCCGACAGCACCTGCACCGCGCAGCCGGGCGTAACCCGACCCATCGACTCAGGCGTGGGCGCCGGGCCGCCAGACGCCGGGCCGTCGGTCAGCACTGCCGGGATGGTCTCAGTCATACCATATAACTGGCGCGGCTGGCAGCCCAACAGCTCCGACATGCGAGTGTGCTGGTCGCGGGTTACGTTCTGGGCGAACCAGCAATGCTCCAGACGCAGCCGATGTCGCCCGCCCCCTGCCTCACCCCCTGACCCGCCGCCTGCCACATCGCCTGCGCGCGCCAGAATCATACGCATCGGAGCGGCGAACAGGCTGGCATGCGTGGCCCCATGTTCGGCGGCCTGCTCCATGAAACGACTGGCCGAGAACCGGGGCATCAGCGCCACCGAAGCACCTGACCAGATGGCCGAAGCGAAGCTGTAATACTGCGCGTTGGCGTGAAACAGCGGCAGCACCACCAGCTGGGTGTGGTCGGCTTCCAGGTTGGCTGCCCGGGCCATGATCTTGCCAGCGAAGCTATAGTTCGCTTGGCTGATGTCGACCCCCTTGGGCTGGCCGGTGGTTCCCGATGTGAACGCCACGGCCGCCCGCGTCTGGTTGGTGATGTCGGCTTGATCGGCCAGCTTGCGCGCGATTTTGCCGATTGTGGTTGCTCGGCTGCCCGGCGCCACTGCGTTCATGTCCATGTCCGCGGCTGTTTCGGACAGCTCCAGGATTGAGACCGCGGCTGCCGTTCCCGCGCCGTCTGCGCCCGCAGTCCCGTCCGCGCCGTCCGCCGCGCTCACTGCCTGGCGATACACCTCCGCTCGGCTGCCCGCGCAGACCCCCACACGAGCCCCAGTGCGCCGCAGATGCCCGGCCAACTCCGCCGCCGAACCGAACGGATCAGACGGCACCACCCACGCCCCCAGCTTGACAGCCGCCAGCCACACCGCCACAAAAGCCGGACAATTCGCCAGCGCCAGATGCACCGCCCCGCCCGCCCTGACGCCCTGCTCGTGCAGCCAGACCGCATAGCCGTCCACCAGCCGGTCGAATTCCTGGTAGCTCCATTGGGCAGCTTCTCCCGCGCTGACTTCAAAGCGCAAGAACAGCTCTGACCCTCTGGCTTCGACCGCCTCCGCCCAGACTTGAGCGAACGGTTTGGGGTCGGCCCAACTGCCCCCGCTAGCCGCCATCCGGCTCGCCATAGCCTCCGCCCCCCGGCAAGTCCAGCCGCACCACATCGCCCGGGCCCATGTCCAGCCGCGACTGCGTCACCACCGGCTCGTCATTCACCAAGAACCTGCCCACCTCCCCGGCCTCACCCCCGAAGATACCCTCCGGCGGCACGCTCAGCCGGCTGGTCACCGCATTGAGCTGCCACGCCTTGGGTGTGTCCACGGTGAACTCCACCGTCTGTCCGTCGCCGCCCAGCTGCCGTCCGTCTCCGCCCGATCCCAGCCGCAACTGCTTGCGCAAGAACCGGATGGGCGCCGAGCTCTCCACCACCTCCACCGGCACCGCCGCCACCCCCGTGGGATACGAGCAGGCCGACAGACCCGGCTTTTCGAAGCGCCCGCCGACGCCGCCGGCATAGGTGAACATGGCCGTGGTGAAGGGCTGGCCGTCCGGATGGTTGCCGCTGACCTGCATGGTCCACACCGCCCCGGAACCTTCGGCCATGGTTGCTTCCGGGCGCACGCCGGCCAGCGCCTTGAGCAGCGCGTTGGGCAGAAACATTCCCACCACGTGGCGCGCCGTGCAGGGCTGAGGCGAGATGGCATTGACGATCGACCCCTCGGGCGCCGACACCGAAATGGGCGCCAGGCTGCCGTGGTTGTTGGGTATCTCGGGGTTCAGCACGCTGCGGATGGTGAAGGTGGTGTAGGCGTGGGTGTAGTTCAGCACCACGTTTATGCCCCAGCGGCTGGCCTCAGACGATCCGCCGTAGTCCACATGGATGGCGCCCGCAGACGGGTCGATGTCAATCTCGCAGCACACGTCCACCAGGTCGCCGTCAGCCAGATCCAGCCGGGCCTGCGCCTGATGTTTGCCCGCCGGCAGCTGCCTGATGCTGTCGCGGGTGGCGCGCTCCGAACGTGCAATGATCTCATCCGACAGATCCTCCAGATCGGACAGGCCATGCTCGTCCAGCAGAGCCAGCAGCCGCTGCGCCCCAACCTCCCCCGAAGCCATCTGCGCGTGCAGGTCGCCCGACATATGCTCGGGCTCGCGCACATTCGACAAGATGAAATCCCACACATCGGGCGCCCGCTCGCCGCCGCGCATCAGCTTGCAGATGGGGATCCACAACCCCTCTTCGAACACGTCTCGTCCGCCCGCGCCGATGCCATAGCCGCCCACGTCGGTGTGGTGTATGGTGGAGCCGAAGAAGGCGATGGCCCGGTTGTTTTTGAAGACGGGATACAGCACGGTCACATCCAGCAGCTGCCCAGCCGTCAGATAGGGGTCGTTGGTGATCAGCACATCTCCGGGGGACAGCTCATCGGGCGGATACTTCTCCAGGATGGCGCCGGCTCCGCGGGCCAGCGAGTTGATGTGGCCGGGCGTGCCGGTCACGGCCTGTGCCACCATTCTGGCGCGGCGGTCAAACACGGCATTGGCCAGGTCGCCGGCTTCGCGCACGATGGGGCTGAAGGCCGAACGCTGCAGCGCCCGGGCTTGTTCGTTGACGGTGGCGATGAGGCTCTGCCAGAGAATCTCCAGCTGCACGCCGTCGAACTTGGTTGGCTGGGTTTTGGCTGGCTGGGTCATGGCGCAGCCCCCGTGCTTGTCGCCAGCACCGATCCGTCCGCCAGCACCTCAGCCCCCCAGCCGGGCCGCAAGACGATGGTCGTCTGGTCCTCCTCCACGATGGCCGGGCCCGCAAACTCGGCGCCCACACCCAGATCCGAGCGTTTGTATACCGGCGTGCGGACAGCATCGGCGCCTCGTTCAAAGGTGACCTGCCGGTGCCCGACGGGTTCGGGCGGGCCGTCAGCCTGGTTCTTCAGCGGCGGCGGATCCACCACGTCCGGGTCGGCCCAGGCGCGCAGCCGCCAAGTAACAATCTCGATGTCCAGGTCGGGAATTACCAGTCCGTATATCTTGCGGTAGCTGTCTTCAAAGGCAGCCTTGATGTCGGCGTCGCTGGCCGGCCATGTCTCGCCCGCGCCCGTGGCCCCGTCCGCGCCGCCGCCACCGCCCGCGCCGCCACCGTCCGCGCCCTCGCCGACCCAAACGCAAAACTCGTTGCCCTGACCCGCATAGCGCATATCCAAACCATAGCGAAAGCGAACCTTGTCGGCCGGCACGCCCGAGCCAACCAGCACATCCCGGCTGCGCTGGCGCATATCCGACAGCATCCGGTCGCGCTCGCCGGCATCCACCTCGCCCACCAGCCGCGGCATCGACCGCGCCAAGTCGAACTGCACCGGCGCGATCAACGCCCCAAACGACGACAGCACGCTGGCGTTGGGCGGGAAGATAACCTGCGGCGACTCCAACAGCTCGGCCACACCGCAGGCATGCACCGGGCCCGCCCCGCCGAACGCAATCAGAGGCGTGCCGCGCAAATCGACGCCCTGCTCCACCGCGTGCATGCGCGCGGATGCGGCCATGTTCTGGTTCACGATCTCGCAGATCCCGGCCGCCACATCCACCACCGACAGGCCCATCTCCGAAGCCAGCTTCTCCATGGCCCGCTCGGCCAGCTCCGGCTTCAGCGGCATGTCCCCGCCCAAAAATGCCTGCGGGTCGATCATGCCCAGCAGCACATCGGCGTCGGTCACGGTGGGGTCGGTGCCGCCCAGGTCATAGCTGGCGGGGCCGGGGTTGGCTCCGGCCGATTCGGGCCCGACCTTGAGCAGACCCAGCTCGTCAATGCGGGCGATGCTGCCGCCCCCGGCGCCGATCTCCACCAGATCCACCGACGGAATGGTCAGCGGCAGGCCCGAGCCGTGCTTGAAGCGATAGATGCGCGCCACCTCCAGGGTGGTGGTCAGGTCGGGGGCGAAATCGCGCAGCAAACACGACTTGGCCGTGGTGCCGCCCATGTCGAAGCACAGCAGCCGCGCCTGGTTCATGCGCTGGGCGAACCAGACCCCCGAATGCACCCCGGCGGCCGGCCCCGATTCCACCAACCGCACCGGAGCCTCGGCTGCCTGGTCGGCCGACACCACGCCGCCGTTGGACAGCATCAAAAGCGGCGCCCCCACGAAACCTTCCGCGCCGAGCCAGTCCTCGAAACTTCTGAGATAGGGGCCGATGACCGGCATGCACGCGGCGTTGGCCGCGGTGGTCACCATTCGGGGGAACTCCCTGATCTGTGGCGAAATGTCGGACGACACGCACACCGGCAGGCCCAGCTCCTGGCGCAGGTGGTCGGCGCAGAGCTGCTCGTTGGCGGGGTTGGCATAGGCGTGCAAAAAGCAGACGGCGACCGCCTCCAGATCCATGGCCTTGAGTTGGCCGGCCAGCTGCTTTAGGTCTTTGGCTGACGGCACCTGCAGCACTTCGCCCGAAGCCAGGGTTCGCTCGGCCAGTTCGGCCGTGTGCTCGCGGTCGATGGGCGGCGCGGCGAACTCGATCTGCAGGTCATACATGTCATAGCGGTGCTCGTCGCGGATGAGCAGAGTGTCGGCAAATCCCTGGGTGCAGACCAGGCCGGCTTTGGCGGTGCGCCTCTCGATCAGCGCGTTGGTTACCAGGGTGGTGGCGTGCACCACCGGCGAGGTGATGTCAGACGGGGACACGGACGCCTTGCGTAGCGCCGCTTGGATGCCGGCCTTGACCGCCACCAAAGGGTCGCCCGGGGAGGTGAGGATTTTCTCGACCTCCACCCGTCCCGAGTTGGCTTCCATCAGCACCACGTCGGTGAAGGTGCCGCCGATGTCGACCGCCAGCCGCCAGTCCGTCATTTTTCTGTGCCAACCGCCATTTTGCCACCCGCCAGATCGTCTTGGGTGCCGGCCAGGTCGTCTCGGGGCGGAGCGAATATGTCCAGAATCCAGCATTCGTTGTGCTCCTCGTCGCCGATGAAGATGCTGTCGCCATGCCAGATACCCGGGTATGCCAGATAGCTGTCGCCCGGGCCCAGCACTTTGCGCTCTTGGTCGTCGGGGTCGGTGCCGCAGCGGAAGTCCAGTCCGCCCTTGACGATGATGCCCAGCTGTTCGTGGTGGTCGTGCTTGTGCAGAACGGAGCCCGCCGAGCCGCCCTTGATGCGCCAGAAGCACAGCTGCAGCTTGTCGCCCGTGATGACCCGGCGGCGAAATCCGGCCCGCTCGGTTTCCTCAAATGCTTGGTCGTCAAAGAAGAACAGCAGCTCGGGCTGGGCTGGCGGCACGGAGTTGGCCGGCGGGGCCGCGGAGTTGGCCGGCGGCGCTGCGGGGTTGGCTGGCGCCGCCGCGGGTTCCGTCATCTACGCTCCAAACCTGGCCCGCTCGGACGCAATGTCCAAGGGCCTGACGATTGCCTGGTTCTCCTCGTCCCCCCAATGCTCGGCCGGCACCAGCCACATCACCTCGAACTCCAGCCCGTCTGGGTCGCGCGCATACAGGCTCTTGTTGCAGCCGTGATCCGAAGCTCCGATCAGGTTGCCGGCATCAGACAACTTGGCCTGCATCTCCTCCAGTGCCTTCAGCGTGGGCACCTCCCAGGCGATGTGATACATTCCCACGCTCTGGCTGCCGGCCGTGGACGACCCGGCTTGCTGGCCGATGGTGAAGAAGGCAATGTCGTGGTGGTTCTTTGACAGCGGCGCCCGCAGGAATGCGAATTTCCCCCCGGGGTCGTCAATCACCAGCTCAAAGTCCAGCAGCTCCTGGTAGAACTTGGCGTGGCGCCGCGCATCCCGAACATACAGCACAGCATGGTTCATGTTGGAAATTGACATCTGATGAATTTTACAACCAAAATCGCCTTGGTGCAAAATCTCCGGTCGCGCCCGCGCTCTGGTCGAGCCCGCGCTCTGGTCGAGCCCGCGCCTTGCCCTAGCCACACCCGTGCCCGATCTCTGGTCGAGCCCGCTCTCTGGTCGAGCCTGCGCCCGCGCTCTAGGATTTTTTCTTGCTTCCGGCCCCCGCCGGTTTCTTAGCAGCTGGTTTTTTGGCGGCCGGCTTTTTGGCACTCGACTTACCGGCGCCCTTTTTGGCGGCCAGGCGCGCCCGTCTCTTTTGCAACAGCTCCAGCGCCTGTTCCAAAGTCACCGACGCCGGATCATCTCCCTTGGGCACCGAAGCGTTGGTCTCGCCGTCGGTCACATAGGGCCCATAGCGTCCGTCCTTGAGCTCGATGGCTTTGTCGGTTTCGGGGTCGACTCCGATGCTGCGCATGACCTTGGCCTGTCGTTGCGCCTGACGTCCGAACTTCTTGGGCTCGCTCAGCAGCTTCAGACACTCCTCCAGCGTCACCTCAAAAATCTGCTCCTCGGTCTGCAGCGAACGGGTCTCCTCGCCCATGCGGATGAACGGCCCATAGCGCCCGTTGTTGGCGGTCACGATTTCGCCATCGTCTGTGATGCCGACCGTTCTGGGCAGATTCAACAGCTGCAGGGCATCTTCCAATGTCACGTTTTCCATGGTCATGGAAGCCAGCAGCGAGGCGCGCTTGGGTTTGGCGTCCTTGCCGGATTTGCCCGCGCCCGCGCCGGATTTGCCGGCACCCGCGCCGGATTTGCCCGCGCCCCCGTCCTCGGTTCCGCCTAGCTGCACATACGGCCCGAAGCGCCCGGTGCGCACGCTCACCTCCAGGCCAGTCTCGGGGTCGGTGCCCAGGGTGTGCTGGTCGGGAAGCGACAGAATGTCCAGGGCTTTTTCGGCGGTCAGCTCGTCGGGCAAAATGCCGTCCGGCAGGGTCTTGCTGTCGTCGCCCCGCTGCACATACGGGCCATAGCGCCCCACCCTGACCACCACCTGGTTGCCGTCGCTGTCGTCCCCCAGCACCACAGCATTGACATCCCGGGGGTCGATCTCATCCAGATGGTCAGACACCAGGGTCTTCAGCCCCAGCGTGCTGTCGCTGGCTTTGCCGTTGCCCGAGTCTCCGTCCCCAAAATAGAACTTCCTCAGCCAAGGTATGCGCTCCTGTTCGCCCTTTGCGATGCGATCCAGGTCGTCCTCCATGCGGGCCGTGAAGGCATAGTCCACCAGATCGGGGAAGTGGGTTGACAGCAGCTTGACCACCGAGAAAGCCGTGAAGTCGGGCACCAGCTGCGCCTTGTGCTTGAACACATAGCCCCGGTTCATGATGGTGCGGATGATGGAGGCATAGGTGGACGGACGGCCGATGCCCTGCTCCTCAAGCTGCTTGATCAAAGACGCCTCGGTGTAGCGCGCCGGGGGTTTGGTGCTGTGGCCGGCGGCCGTGCCTTCCTGCGAGATGAGCTTTTGGCCCTCGTCCAGCGGCGGCAGATCGGGAGCCTCCGAGGAGCCCTTCGGATAGATGGCCTGCCAGCCGGGGTGCGTGATGGTCGTGCCCGACGCCGACAGCGCAAGCTCGCGCCCGTCCGCCTCGCAGCTGAACTGGGCCGACACCGTCTCGCCCCGCGTGTCGGTCATCTGGCTGGCCAGGGTGCGCTGATAGATCAGCTCATACACCTGCGCCTGCGCCGACGGCACCTTTTGGGCGACCGCCTCGGGGGTGCGGAACTGGTTGTTCGGCCCGCCCGCCGGGCGGATGGCTTCGTGGGCTTCCTGCGCGTTCTTGACCTTGCTTTTGTAGTTGCGGGGGGCGCTGGGGAGAAAGTCCTGACCGAATTTTTCCTGGATCTGGTGGCGGGCTGCGGCGACCGCATCTTTGGCCAGGGACGTGCTGTCGGTGCGCATATACGTTATATATCCCTCCTCATACAGCGACTGGGCGGCCCGCATGGTCGCCTCCGAGGACAGACGCAACTTGTTGCCGGCCTCTTGTTGCAGGGTGGACGTGATGAACGGAGGCTGGGGGCGACGGGTGTATGGCTTGACCGTCAGGCTGGAGACTTCGACCTGGGCGCCGGTGAGTGAGTCGGCGACTTGCGTGGCCAGGGTTTCGTCCAAAAGGAGCAGCTGCGCGGTGGTGGCCTGCGCGCCTTTCGCTTGCGCACCGGTGGCCTGCGCGCCTTTGGGGTGGACCAGTTCGCCGGCATCGTTGAAGTCCTTGCCGGTGGCGATCCTTTGGTTGTCGATGGACACGACCGAGGCTGCGAATGCGCCGTCCGAGCCGGCCCCGTCTGCGCCCGTGTCCGAGCCGGCCCCGCCCGCGGCCAAACTAGCCTGCACACTCCAGTAGCCGGCCGACTTGAACTTCATCCGCTCGCGCTCGCGCTCCACGATCATGCGCACCGCCACGCTCTGCACCCGTCCGGCCGACAGCTGCGGCTTGATCTTCTTCCACAACACCGGCGACACCTCAAAGCCATAGAGCCGATCCAGCATGCGCCTCGCCTCCTGCGCCTCCACCAGCCGAATGTCGATGTCGCGCGGCTCGGCCACCGCCTGCTCGATGGCCTGGCGTGTGATCTCGTGGAACACCATCCGCTTCACCTGCACATGCTCGGGCGGCGACAGCTCCTCCAGCAGATGCCAGGCGATGGCTTCACCCTCCCGGTCCTCGTCGGTCGCCAGATAAATGGTCTCCACCTGACTGGCCAGCTTGCGCAGCTTTTTGACGTGGGAGGATTTGTCGCTGTCCAGCACATAGATGGCCTTGAAGTCGCTGTCCACGTCAATGCCCAGACGGGCCCACGGCTGACCCCGATAGGCGTCGGGGATTTCGTTGGCGGTGCGCGGCAGGTCGCGGATGTGGCCCATGGAGGATTCCACGATGTAGTCGTCGCCAGACAGCAGGCCCGAGATGGTCCTGGCCTTGGCGGGCGACTCGACGATAACCAGAGACTTCGCCATTATGGTGCCGGGGGTATGGTTGCGGGCGCGGGCGCCAGAATATCGTCCGCCGGGGGAGCGGGGGGCGGTGGCGCGGGCGCGGTGTCGTCGTCTTCGTCATCGTCCACTTCATATCGCTTGGGACAGCTGCGCGACAGCACATACATCCCCAAACTGGCCGCCACCACCGAAGCCGCCAAAATGGCGATCTTGGCGTCCGACAAGAAATCGGTCTGTTCGGGCGTGAAAGCCAGCGCGGTGATGAACAGCGCCACGGTGAATCCGATGGCGGCGATCAGCGCCACGCCGAAAACCTGGGAGAATGTCATATTGGGTGGCAGTTTAGTCAGCTTTAGCTTCACTGCCAACCATGCAAACAAGGTGATGCCCAGCGACTTGCCGAACAGCAGACCCAGCGCGATGCCCGCCGCCACCGGGGAGCTGACCGCGCTGGAGAGCGAGTCGCCCGAGAGCACGACCCCGGCGTTGGCCAGGGCGAATATGGGCACGATGGCGAATGTGACAAAGGGATGCAGCATCTTCTCCAGGCGCTCGGCCACCGACACCGACTCGGCGATGTTGAAGTGCGCCCAGCGGATGTCCACCACGAACACTTCCTTTTTCTCCTGAATCCAGTTGGCTGTCTCCTGCGCCTGCTTGAACGACAGCAGCGGCCGGGCCGGGGTCAGCAGGCTCAGCGCCACGCCCGCGATGGTGGCGTGGATGCCCGACTTATACATGGCCCACCAGACCAGCGCGCCCAGGAAAATATAGGGCGGGAACCACCAGACCCGAGCCACGGTTATGATCCGAATGAGCCCCAGCACGCCGATGGCCACCAGCAGCCAGGCCAGCGACAGCTTGTCGGTGTAGAAGATGGCAATCACCAAGATGGCGCCGATGTCGTCGGCGATGGCCAGGGTCAACAAGAACACCTTGAGCGCCCGCGGCACCCGGTTGCTGAGCAGCGAAACTATGCCCAGGGCGAATGCGATGTCGGTCGCCATGGGGATGCCCCAGCCGCTGAGGTCGCCTGATTCGCCCAGGTTGAACAGCACATACACCACCGCCGGCACCGCCATGCCGCCCAACGCGGCCACCAGCGGCAGCAGCAGATTGCGGGCCTTTGATAGCTGCCCCACGGTGATTTCACGTTTTATCTCCAGACCCACCACGAAGAAAAACAGCACCATCAAGATGTCGTTGACGAATTCCGTCAGGCTGTGGTGGGCGAAAATCTCCACGTTGCCCACCGAGATGTCCACGTTGGTTTCCCAGAAGTCGATGTAGGTGTCTTGCAGCGGCGAGTTGATCCAGATCAGCGCCGCCAGGGTCGCCAGCAACAAGACGATGCCGCCGGCCGACTCGATCTCGATGAAGCGGCGCAGCGGCCGTCCGATCCGTCGGGCCGTGGTGCTGGTGCCGGCCAGCCAGACGCCGGTGGGCACGAGTGGGTGCGGGTTGGGGGTGGGGTCGTTCATTGGCGGGTCTGGTCGTTCATTGGTTGGTCGGGTAGAACTTCGCCAAGCACACGGTGGTTCCCCGTCTGGTGGAGAAGATGTCGCACTGGTCGCTGTTGGCCTTATATAGATACACCCCCAAACCGTCCTCGTGGTTCAGTCGGTCGGGTTCGGTCACGTCGGGCAGGGGCTTTATCATACTTGGAGAAAAGCCGCGTGCGTGGTCGATGATTTCCACCTTGAGGGAGTCGGACATGAGCTGGTATTTGATCTTCAGGGGTCGGCGGTTGGTGGTTCTCTGCTGGGCATCAATGGCGTTGGTGGTGGCCTCCGACACCGCCAGGACAAAATCCGAGATGGCGTTGGCGTCCAGGGGTGTGTGGTCTAGGGCTATTTCTTCTGTTACTTGGCGCACCAGAGAAATATAGTCTGGTTTGGCCGGAATGGACAACTCGAAATCGTTCAATGGCTTGACTTGGCGGACATAGTTTGGGGTTTGCTTTTTTTATAATAATGCCAAGATGTGAGATGTTAGACATTTGCCTTCCAAAAAATATGCTGCCTTCTCAGCGCATCCCCTCCGAGCGCAACCGCCAGCCTTCCTGCTCAACCGCTAACCCTCCGAGCGCACATGTGTCTGCGACGTCAAAGTTATGTCGCCCAAAAGGTGTCCCACCAGCGGCACGTCTGTGGCCGCCAGATAGGTGACCTTCACGGCAAAGACCGCTCCCGGGGAGGTGTCGCCGGTCACCTCGACTCGCAGTCTGTCCTCGGCCAGGCTGCTTGAGCTGGTTGCGGCCTGGCGGGCGACCTCGGCTGAGTTGTGGAGCGCGACTGCCCGGGCTGTCTCTCGGCCGACATGGACCAGCGTGATCTTTTGGGCGAACAGCAGACCGAACTGGGCGATCCACAGCATCAGCATCAGCACTATGGGCGACACCAGCGCCAGCTCCACGGTGGACTGGGCTGCCTGTTTGCCCTGGTCGTGCCGGATGGAATGGGTGCGCCGCAAGATCTAGCTGATCAGGTTGCCGACCGACCGCAGCACCGAGTCAAACAGCGAACCGATGCGGTTGGTCTGGCCGGCCCAGGCGGTCAGCAGCATGGCTATGGTGGCCGCGCCCAGCAGCACCAGCGCGTATTCGGTTGTGGTCTGCCCTACCTGGCTGACCCAGAGTCTGGCCGCGTGCCCGTGCCGTCGCCCGTGCCGTCGCCCCCGCCGCTTTGAAGTGTCGTGAATGTTCGTTGCCATATTGCCTCCTGTTGGTTGGGTTGTTCGTTGGTTGGATTGGGTGTCGTTGGTCGGGTCAAGATGTCTGTAGCAGGTTCAAGGTGTTGGCCAGCTGCGGCACCACCGTCATCAGCGCGAAGGCCGGCAGAATGCACAGCACCAGCGGGAACATGAGTTTCACGGCCACGCCTTTGGCGGCCAGCTCCCCGTTGTGGCGGCGCAGACTGCGAGCTTCGGTCGACGCCCGCACGAGAGACGGCGCCAGCTCCACCCCGTATCGCTCGGCCTCCAGCAGCGGCCGGGTCAAAAGCCGAAGCTGGCCGTCGTGCTGGTGCGACAGCCACTCCAGCGCATCCGCCAGGCTTGATCCCTGCTTGACTTTGAGCACGGCTTGGCGGAGCGTGGCCGACAGCGAGTTGGAAACCAGCGCGGCTATCTCCTGGAGCGTGAGCCAGATGGTCAGACCGGCGCTGGTGCCCAGCAGAAACAGGTCGATGACTTCGGACAGGTCATATATGACGGTGCCGGCTGACTTGCGCTTGAGCATCAGCTTGCGCCTGTAGCGCCATACGGTAACGGCCAGCACAAACGCGAGCAGCAGCAGGACTCCGCCCAACCATGCCAGCACCACTCCGGCCAGTGCCGCGACCCAAAGCCAGCGCCGGGTGCTTGTCTTGGTCGGCCCTTTGCCGGGCAGTTGGAGTCGCGCGCCGGGCAACTGAGGTCGCGTGGCAGTCCTCGTCATATCGGCACCCCCCGCAATATGCGCCGCATCCAAAATCCGCCCACCAGATTCAGCGCCACACCCGCCCCCAGACACACCAACCCGAACGGACTGCCCCACAGCAGGTTCTGTCCGTCCGCCCCGACCGCCGTGGTCAAAAACAAGAACGCCACCGGCAGCGCCACAATCACGATGGCCGACATCCTGGCTTGCGCCGATGAAGAAGCCAGCTCCTGCTGTATGGCGTTTTGCTCGCGCAAGGTCTGCGCCACCGCATCCACCGAGCGGGCCTTTTGCCCGCCGACTCCCGCGCCCAGCATCAAGGCGGCGGCCGTCAGGGTCACCGGACGCAAGGGTCGGCGATGCTGCCAGGCGGCTATGGTCTGGCGGAAGCTGGCGCCCCCGGACAGCTCGCCCTTGATCAGCGACAGCTCCTCGGCCAGCGGCCAGGCCAGGCTGGGCGGACCGTTGATGGCCTCCACCGTTGCGGTTGACAGCGAGGCACCCGAGCGCAACGAACGGGCCAGCGACTCCAAAAAGTCCGGCAAGACCTGCGCCAGCCGGCGGTCGCGCTCGCCCCGTCGCAGACGCAGATACGCCAGCGGCAACCCCGCCCCCAGAACGGCACCCGCCAGCGCCAGCACCGGGCCGCCAACAACAAACCCGCCAACTGCCCCGACCACCGCGAAGGCTAGCCAGCCCAGCACAGCGGTCTGTTCGGTCGGCCCGCCCGCGGCTGGGCACATCGCCGCGTCGTCCAGCAGTCGCTTGGCGAATTCGGGCAGCCGCAGCCGCAGGTGCAGTTGCTCGCGCAGTTGCTCGAGGATCGGTCTAGCCTGCATTGTCTCGTCTGTCCACGTCGTCCCGTCCGCGGCCGCTGTCCCGCCCGCCATCGTTCCGTCCGCCAACACCCCGCACCACCTCGGCCACCTTGCGCTTGCCCCCGTCCGTGCGGGTCATGTATATAACAGCATCCACCGCTGACTCCAGCTGCCGGCGCACCGCCTCGATGGGCAGCCCCTGGTTATACAACAAAGCCATCATCTCCAGACGGCTGAACGTGTCGGCCACGGAGTTGGCGTGGCAGCTCGACATCGAACCCTGATGCCCGACATTCATGGCCTGCAGCATCTCGAACACCTCGCTGCCCCGGACTTCGCCCACGATGATCCGATCCGGCCTCATCCGCAGGGCATTGCGCAGCAGCGACCTCGCATCGATGGCACCCACGCCGTCCGGGTTGGCCGCCCGGGTCTCCAGACGCACCACGTGCTGGCTGGCCAGGCGCAGCTCGGCGGCATCCTCGATGGTGACGATCCGCTCGCCGGCGGGTATGGCCGAAGCCAAAGCGTTCAGCAGCGAAGTCTTGCCCGACCCCGTCCCTCCGCTGACCACGATGTTGGCCTTGTCCAGCACCAGCTGGCGCAGCTGCCCGGCGACCTCGGCGGCAACCTCGGCATCGTCATCGCAGAACGCCTCCAGTGGAAACTGCTGAGCCCGAAAGCGCCTGATGGTGACATAGGGGCCATCGATGGCCAGCGGCGCAATGACGATGTTGACCCTGGTGCCGTCGGGCAGGCGGGCGTCCCCGAAAGGCTGGCGCCGGTCGATGTGAAGGCCCAGGGGCGCCACGATGCGCTCGATGATGTGCTCGATGTCAGACGGGGTCACGGCGATCTCGGTCGGCTGGATCTGCCCGGCCCGCTCGACCATGACCACGCCTGGCCCGTTGATCATTATTTCGGTTGTCAGGTCGTCCTCCATCAGCGGCTGAAGCGGGCCCAGTCCCGTGGCCAGCGCCAGCACCCGGTTGGCGATCTCGTGGCACAGCTGCTGGGACAGACGGGGTTGGCGGGCGCGCAGGAATTCGGTGATGGCTTCCCGGGTGGCACCGCTTCCGTTGCCGCCTGTGCCGACTCCGCCTGCGCCTGCGCCGACTCCGCCTGCGCCGACTCCGCCCGCGATGAGATGGTTATGCACGGCCTGGGCCATGGCTGCGATCTTGTCTTCCGACAGCGGCAACTCGGCCGGCTCAGTTGTGGGCAGGGGAGCCAGGGTCATGGCAGCAACTCGGCTAGAGCGGAAAGTCCGCCAGCGTGTCGCAGTAGTGCCGCGGCAAGTCGCTGGCCAGCAAGCCGGCATCTATGGCCCGCGCCACCCTGACGTCAGCTTCAAGCTGGGCGATGACCGGACACTTGGCCAGATCCGCCACATCGCTGGCCACAAGCGACCTGCCGGCCTCCATCAACAGCACCACCCCGGTGGGCTTGAAGGGCGACAGGGCCATGCGCCGCAGCCCCAAAAAGCACGACTTGGTCACCAGCCAGGAGTTGTCGGCCGCCGCCAGCAGGGTCGTGGCCAACTGAAGCTGCCCGTCAAAATTGTTGGCGAAGTCGAACTCGTGGCGCCACAGACAGCCGCAGTCGATGATGACCTCACGGCGATCGGCCGCCAGATACTTGGCCAGCTGATCGGGCTTGTCGGGCTGCAGCTGGGGAGCGATGGGATGATGTCCCAGGGGCAGCATGCTGACCTTGCTCGTGATGCTGTATTCCAGTGTGCGCAGATCCCTGTCCAAATCTCTGTCCCGATCCCCGTCTGTCTCATCGTCCGTCGTCTTGTCCCGCGCCAGCCATTCGGAGATGCCCGCGGCACTGGGTTCCGACAGGCCGATGGCGTGCGGCAGATCCCCCTGGGTGTCGACCAGCAGGATCTCCTTGTTGGCGGACTTGGCTTGCTGCAGGGCCAGTGCCACCCCAATCGTGGTTGTGCCCACCCCCGCCTTGAGCGACCAAAGTGCGTGTATCATTTGCCTCCTTGTGATTTGTTCGTTTGCCCTTAAATATTTAAAGGGCACGCCAAATCGCCAAACGGGACAAGTTGTTCAGATTTTTCTGGGGACGGGGGAGCGGCACCGGACGGGGGAGCGGCGCCAGACGGGGGACGGGGGAGCGGACCGCTGACATACGAGAAAGGCGACTGCGACCATGCGCGGCAACCGCGGGTATACGTTATATATACGTATACATACGTGCCACGCACGAGCTAGCGACAGCCGCCAGACCAAGCGTGCAACAGACGGGCGATCTCGGCCAAAGGGTTCAGCAACCAGACGAGCCCAGAGCGGGCATCCAGCGCAGGCACGAGTGCGGGCGGACGCGCGCCACCGCCGACACCGTCCCCCAGATCGTGCGCCTAAAACCGGAGGCCGGCTCTAGACCGAACGAACTTTTTTGACGGCGAAAGCCACAAGTGCGGCGATCAGCAACAAGACGATGAGTTTCTTCATGCTTCCAGCCTACTCAACCGCTACCCCAATTGCAAGTCAATATCTGAATGTGCCGGCAGTCTGCTACACGCCCGAGCTGGATAGAGCATGGGTCGAAAGCCCGAAGAGGAGACAGCAAGACCCGGAGAAGTATCGCGATATGGCTGGCGCCGCCCGAAAATTTGTGAGGGCGAGACTGTTGAAGAATTGCGCGCCGACTTCAGGCCACCAGCTCGCCTTTGCGGTATTGGCTGCGCGCCCACCATGCCAGCGCTGCGGTGGCACTGCCTGCCAGCGGATAAAGCAACCCCGCCCCCAAAGTTTCATACAGCACTCCGCCTGCCAGCACCGATGCGCCCTCGGCCAGCGCGTTG
>CAZERQ010000046.1:0-3496 GCA_964514465.1 uncultured Acidimicrobiales bacterium | reverse complement strand
GCCCGGTGATCCCAAGCCAGCGCCAGCACCCCGACCGAATGGATGGCGATGGATTCGCTGCCTGACGGGTCGGTCACCACCACCGGCTTGCGCGTGATTCCGTCGGTGGACAAGATGGCGACCTGCGGCTGGTTGATGATGGGAAACTGCATCAGGGTGCCCCACTGGCCCGGGTTGGTCAGGGTGAAGGTGCCGCCCGCCAGCTCATCGGGGGTCAGCTGCTTGGCCTTGGCGCGGCGGGAGAGATCCACCACCTTGCGGGCGATGGCTCGCAGGCGCAGATCCTCGGCTCCGTGTATGACCGGCGCCAGCAGGCCCTGGAACTCCAGATCCACGGCCACGGCCAGATTGATGTTGCGGTGCACCAGCAGGTTGTCGCCCTCGATGGAGGCGTTGATGTGCGGGTATTCGTCCAGGGCATCGCACACCGCCCGGGCGATGAACGGCAAATAGGTCAAGCTGAAGCCCTCCTCCTGGCGCCATTCCTGGCGGTGGGCTCGGCGGGCTTTTTCCACGTTTTCGAAGTCGACCTCCACGGCGGTCAGGACGTGCGGCGAGGTGGCTTTGGAGCGCACCATGTGCTCGGCGGTGACCTGGCGTATTCTGCTCAGCGGGACGATGGTGCTGGCGGTGGGACGGGTGCCGGGCGATGCGCCGGCGCGGGCGGGGGTGCCGGTGGGCGAGCCGGCAAGCGACGCTCCGGTTGCCGCGGTGCCCAGGGCGGCGATGGCGGCTTCGGCGTCCTTGCGGGTGATGCGACCTCTGGGGCCGGTGCCTGAGATGTCTGAGACGTTGAGTCCGTGCTTGCGCAGCAGTCGTCTTACGACAGGGGACGCGGGCACTGGTCGGTCTTTGGCTTTGGCGGGTTTTGGTGGGACGGGCGCGGCGGGCTCAGGCTCGGAGACGGGCGCAGGTGCGGCGGGCGCGGATTCGGATGCAGGCGCAGTCGCAGACTCGGGCGCGGCTTGGGCGGGCGACTCGGGCGCGGGTTCAGGTTTGGGGTCAGACACGGGTTCAGTCGGCGCGGGCGCGGGCGGCTCGGGCTCGGACGCAGACTCGGGTTCCGCCGCGGGCGCAGCAGCACCATCATCTGAACTGAGCTTGGCCAACAACGTCCCCACCTCAACCGTCTCTCCTTCGGCCACCAGGATTTCCGCCAGCATACCGGCCACAGGCGCCGGCACTTCGGTGTCCACCTTGTCGGTCGAAACCTCATAGAGCGGCTCGTCCAACTCAACATATTCCCCGGGCTGCTTCAGCCATCGGGTGATGGTGCCCTCGGTGACCGTCTCGCCCAGCTGGGGCAGCACTACGTCTGACATTCAACCGCTCCCGTCTGCACCAAAGCCGTCCCGCAAATCGCTAACCATGCAGCGGCCGGCCAGCCAGCGACTGCATGGCCTCGCCATAGAGCTCGCTCAAAGTCGGATGCGGTTGGATCAGCCCGGCAACATCGGCCGCCTCGGCTTCCCAGTTCACCGTCAGATACGCCTGCCCGATCAGCTCGGTCGCCCACGGCCCCACGATGTGAACTCCCAGCACCACGCCAGCCGTGCCGTCGGGTTTCTTTTCGGCGACGATCTTGACGAACCCCTCGGCCTCGCCGATGATCATGGCCCGGCTGTTGCCGCCGAAGCGGTGCATGGCGGTCACGACCTCATAGCCGGCTTCCTTGGCCGCCGCCTCGGTCAGTCCAGCAAAGGCCACCTCGGGGTGGGTGTAGATGCCCCAGGGCAGAAGGTCATAGTTCAGCGGCGCCGCATCCTCGCCCAAAATGTCGGACACCACCAGCATGCCCTCGGCAAAACCCACATGCGCCAGCTGCGGCGTAGCAATCAGGTCGCCCACGGCATACACCCCCGGGCGTGAGGTGCGACACAACTCGTCCACCTCCGCAAAGCCGGCCTGGTCGAGCTTGACGCCGGACGCCTCGCCGCCGAAAGTCTCGGCTGTGGGTCTCCTGCCGACGGCCACCACCGCATAGTCGGCGGTCACCACATCGCCGTTGTCCAGGGTGATGCGCACGGCCTTTTTCATCTTCTCGCAGCTGGTCACGCCGATGCCGCTGTGGATGTCGATGCCGCGCTTTTTGAACGAGCGGCGCATGGCCTTGCTGACTTCGGCATCGGTTCCAGGCAGCACTTCGGGCAGGGCTTCCAGCAAGGTGACCTCGGCTCCCAGGTCGCTCAGCAGCGAGGCGAACTCGCAGCCGATTGCGCCGGCGCCGATGATAACAGCCGAGGTGGGCACCTGGTCGATGGACAGGAGGTGGTCGGAGTTGATGACCAGCTCGCCGTCGAATTCGAACCCGGGCAGTGGCAGGCTGCGGGGGACGGATCCGGTGGCGAGGACGACTGTGTTGGCGGCCAGGAGTTGCTCGGCGGCGTCCGCGGCGGCGCTGTCGGCGGCATCCCCGGCGGCGGCACCGTCCCCGCCCGAAACCCGAACATAGCGCCGTTCGGCATCGGGGCTGTCGGCCTCGGCCAGCAGCTGCCCCAGTCCGTCATACACCGTCACCTGTCGTCCCTTCAACAAGCTGGCCACGCCCTTGGTGAGCTTGTCGATCACGCCTTGCTTGCGCTGTTGGACGGCGGCCATGTCAACCGCCGGGCTGCCTCCGGAGTTGACCCCGAATTCGGCGGCACCGGCCACGGTCTTGTAAACCGAAGCCACCTCCAGAAGCTCCTTGGCGGGGATGCAGCCCACGTGCAGACAGGTGCCGCCCAGCTTGTTCTTCTCCACGATGCCAACGTCAAGGCCCCCGGCCGCGGCATAGAGCGCCGTGGCATATCCGGCAGGCCCAGCGCCAATCACTACCAAATCATGCTGGGCAGATATTTCTGATTTTGTCACTGAATATAAGTTTAACGGGGAGGGACGAATTTATAGACCATCCGACCATCTCGCGGCGATGGCTTCGGGCGGCGCCACCATCCCCGTCCAAAAACTGCCGAACTCGCCATAGAGCGCCGATCCCTCGTCATAGCGCAGCGTGTAGACCACGTCTTTTAGATCCTGGGGCTGGCTACAAAACAACGTCACGCCCCACTCAAAATCGTCCAGTCCGGCCGAGCCCGTCACCACCTGCAACACCCGTCCGGCGAACTTGCGCCCCGAAGCTCCGTGCTCGTGCATCAGCTCCTTGCGCTCGTCATAGGGCAGACGGAACCAGTTGTGCTGCTCGCCTCGGCGCTTGGACATGGGATAAAAGCACCAGGCGGGTTTGTCGGGCGGCGGCAGCTCGGGATAGAGGCGGGCCTGGCGCATTTCGGCGGGGATGCCCTGGGCGTATTCTGAGATTTCGGTGAGCGAGACGTATGAGTCCTGCCAGGCGATGCCGGCCGAGGTCAGCTGAGTCTGGATGGTGCGCAGGCGCCGGAAGTCGAAGTCCAGAATCATGAAGCCCAGGTCGGCTTTGTGTCCCAGGATTTCGGCGGTCACGATTTGGGGGTAGCGGGGCAGCTGGGTGTGATCAAATGGCGGGTCGGGTTCGGGC
>CAZERQ010000045.1:0-32556 GCA_964514465.1 uncultured Acidimicrobiales bacterium | reverse complement strand
CCCGACCGCCGTCCCCCGTCCCCACCCCCGAACAACCAGGAGAAGAGCCAGTGGAGTTTTCCAACAAATTTGAAGTGCCAGCCAAACCGGAAGATGTCTGGGTGCTGCTGTGCGACGTGGAGCGCATCGCACCCTGCCTGCCGGGAGCGGAGCTGACGGAGACAGTCGGCGATGAATATCACGGCGTGGTCAAGGTCAAGGTCGGGCCCATCACGGCGCAATACAAAGGCGTCGCCAAATTCGAATCAAAGGACGAGGCGGCCCGCAAGATCGTGCTGGCGGCCACGGGGCGGGACGTCAAGGGTTCCGGCAACGCCCGCGCCACCATTGCTGTCAGCCTGGCCACCCCTGCCGGCGCCGAAGCCGCTGGTGGCGAAGCCGAGGTCACCGAGATTTCGGTGGACGTAGACCTGAACATTTCCGGCAAGGTTGCCCAGTTCGGACGAGGGGTAATGGCCGATGTGAATGCCAAGCTGATGGAGAAGTTTGCGGAGAATCTGGAGCAGATGATTGCCGGCGGGTCGGGGGAGGGCACCGCTTCCGGCTTAGGCGACGGCACCGCTTCCGGCTCAGGCGACGGCACTGCTTCCGGCTCAGCCAACGGGGCCGATGGCCAGCAACCCGGTGGCCAGCAGAGCAGCGGTCAGCAACAGGACAACCAGCAGCCCAACGAAACGCAACCACTGGACCTGCTTGAAGCCACGGGAGTGGGTAAGGTCAAGGCAGGCTTGGCGGTGGTGGGGGCGGCGTTTGTGGCGCTGGTGCTGTTCATCAAGAAAAAGCTGGGGCGCAAGAAGTCCGAGCAGGATTAGCGGACGGGCGGCGGCTTTTGCGGGCGGCGAGTTTTGCGGGCAGCAAGTTTTGCGAACAACAGGTTTGCGGGCAGCGGGTTCCCCATAGCCACCCATAGCGCAACAAATCACACCGCAGTGGACTTGAAAGACTGGGATGAAGTGGCCGCCTTGCTGGGACGCCAGCCGAGGTGCAGCTTTGAGGTGGTGGTGCGCACGCAAAACGGAGCGCCGAGGGTGATCCGCAACGACCCGCTACTTTATGACGGCACCCCCATGCCCACGTTGTTCTGGCTGGTTGACCCGCAGGACTGCAAGCGTATCTCCCAGATTGAATCAGCCGGCGGGGTGCGCCAAGCCGAACAAGCCGTGGACAGCCAGGCGCTGGCTGAGACGCACGAACGCTATGCCCGGGAGCGAGACGCCAAACTGCCCGACGGCTATGGCGGGCCCAAACCCAGCGGCGGGGTGGGCGGCTGCGCGGTGGGAGTGAAGTGCCTGCACGCCCACTATGCCTGGTTCCTGGCCGGCGGGGACGATCCGGTGGGACGCTGGGTGGACGACCAGATAGCCGCTTTGGCCACCAGATAGCCGCCCCAGCCAGATGACCGCGATAGCTGCCGTTGATTGCGGCACCCACTCAACTCGGCTGCTGATTGTTGACAGACAGTTGACGGGCCAGCCGCCGGAGCAGACCCCGGGCCAAACCACGCCCCTGGCGCGCGAGATGACCATAACCAACCTGGGCGAAGACCTGGCCGACACGGGCCAACTCAAACCGGAAGCCATCCAGCGAACCGCGCAGTGCCTGTCGGGTTATGTGGAGCAAATCAAGCACCACAACGTGCAGGCCTTCAAGGTGGTGGCGACCTCGGCCGCCAGAGATGCCGACAACACCCAGGAGCTGTTTGACGCCATCGCCCAGACAACCGGCCAACCGCCGGAGTTGCTGTCGGGCGAAGCCGAGGCGAAGCTGGCGTTTCGGGGCGCGGCCAGCCAGCTTGACCCGGGCGCCGGGCCGTATCTGGTCTGCGACATTGGCGGCGGCTCCACCGAGTTTGCTTTTGGCACAGCCGGGCCCGCCCCCGGCACAGCCGACTGCCAGGGCGTCTGGTCGGCCGACATCGGCAGCAGCCGTCTCACCCAAAAATACATCGACCACGACCCGCCGCGCCCCGAGGAGTTGTCTGCTTGTCTGTCGATCATCACCGAGCACCTCAAGGATCTGGAGCGGGCGGTGCCGGCTGTCGGTCAGGCGCGCCAACTGGTGGGACTGGCGGGCACGGTCACAACCGCCGCGGCAGTCGAGCTGGGCCTGGCGGAATACGACCCCCAGCGGCTGCACCATTTCCTGCTGGACAAGCCCGCCGCCGAGGATGTGTTCCGCACTTTGGCAACCGAGAACAGGCAGCAACGACTGGCCAACCCCGGCCTTGACCCCGGGAGGGTGGATGTGATTGTTGGCGGGTTGTGCATTTTGGTGCAGGTAATGCGCTATTTTGGATTTGACAGCTGTCTGGTGTCCGAAGCGGATCTGCTGGACGGCATCATCGCCGAGATAAGCGCGGGCAGCCCGCCACATTAGCCCCGACCACCACATCCACCATGAGCGCCGACCAGAACCCGCAACAAAAGCCACAGCAAAACCCGCAGCAGAAATCCCAACCTCACAAATCCCAGTTCGTGGTGGCCGCCAACAGATTGCCGGTTCGCTGGGACGCAGCCCAAAGCAGCTGGGAGCCGAGCCCCGGCGGCCTGGTGTCGGCCATGATGAACAGCCTGAGCGACGTGGCGCCGCTTCACTGGGTCGGCTGGACCGGCGTGGCGGGAGAAGTCCCCGGCAATTTCGCCTATCAGCACGAGGATATGTCGCTGCTGCCGATCCCGCTCAGCCACGCCGAAAGCGAGCTTTATTATGCCGGCATGTCCAACGCCACCATCTGGCCGCTCTATCACGACAGCGTGCGTCCGCCTGAGTTTCACCGAACCTGGTGGAACAGCTATGTGGCCGTGAACGAGCGGTTCTGCGATGCCATCGATTCGGTGTCGGCCCCCGGAGCGACCGTCTGGATCCACGACTATCACCTGCAGCTGGTGCCCCGGATGCTGCGCCAAAAGCGCCCCGATGTGCGCATCGGATTTTTCCTGCACATCCCGTTCCCGCCGGCCGACCTGTTCACCCGTCTGCCCTTCCGCCGCCAGATCATCCAGGGGCTGTTGGGCGCCGATGTGGTGGGCTTGCAGACGGCTCGCAGCCGGGGCAACTTCTGTCGCACGGCTGTGTCTTTGGATGCTGCGGTTCTGATTGATGAGGACGGCAACACCATCAGCACCGGCGAGATTTCCAGCGTTGCGGGCACCACCCAAAATGTGCTGCTGGTCGCGGGGACTGACGAGGCCGAGGGTGGCGGCGCGGCCGAGGGTGGCAGCACAACCGCGGGATCGGGCGGCGCGCCCCGGAAGGTAACCGTCGGCTCATTCCCCATCGGCATCGACGTCAACCGCTTCACCCAGGCGGCCGCCTCCGAAGCAGTGCAGCGCCGGGCACAGGCCATCCGCGACATGCTGGGGGTCAGCACGGTGCTGCTGGGCGTGGATCGTCTGGACTACACCAAGGGCATCGACATCCGCATGCGTGCGTTCGGCGAGCTGTTGACCGAAGGGCTGCTGTCGCCGTCCGACTGCTCCATGGTGCAGGTGGCCGAGCCCAGCCGCTCCAACGTCAACCAATATGTCGAGCTGCGCGAGGAAGTGGAGCAGCTGGTGGGCGAGATCAATGGCCTGCACGGACAGCTGGGGCGCCCGGCCATTCACTATTTCCACCAGAGCCAGCCGTTCGAGGAGATCGTGGCTATGTATCTGGCGGCCGATGTGATGCTGGTCACGCCCTTCCGAGACGGCATGAACCTGGTGGCCAAGGAATTCGTGGCGACACGGCTGGACGACACGGGGGTGCTGGTGCTGAGCGAGTTCACCGGCTCGGCCGAACTTTTGACCCGGGCCACGCTGGTCAACCCCTATGACATTGACGGCACCAAGCGGGCCATCTTGTCGGCGGTCAGCCAGTCTCCCCAACAGGCCAGCTCCGACATGTCGGCGCTGCGCCAGGCGGTCGGGGGCAACGACGTCCACCAGTGGGTGGAGACGTTCGTGGCTTGCCTGAACCAGCCGCAACCCGCCTAAATTTAACACAATGGCACTTTCGCAAGAACTCACCGACCGGCTGCGTTCGCTGGCACAGACCCCTGTCTTGCTGGTGGCCACCGACTATGACGGAACCCTGGCTCCCATCGTCAGCGATCCGATGGCGGCGCGGCCGTTGCGCGAGTCCAGCGTGGCGCTGCGGTCGCTGGCTGAGATCGCCAACACTTCGGTGGCGGTCATCTCCGGACGGGCGTTGCGGGATCTGGCCGCGCTGACCCGGTTCCCCGAGGAGATACATCTGGTGGGCAGCCACGGCTCTGAGTTCGATGTGGGTTTCGTGGAGGACCTGACCGACTCCGACACGCAGAACCTGGCCATCCTCAAACAGCGTTTTGAGGAGCTGGCCGCGCGCTATGACGGCATCTTGTTGGAGTCCAAGCCGGCTTCGGTGGCGCTGCATTACCGCCGCTGCCAGCCCGATGAGCACGAGGAAATCCTGGCGGCGGCGACCGAGGCCATGGCCGACCTGGACGACATACACATCAAGGACGGCAAGATGGTGCTGGAGGTGATGGTCGTCCAGCAGAACAAGGGCAACGCGCTGGATCGGCTGCGGCACCGGCTGGCGGCCGAGGCGGTTATCTTTCTGGGCGACGACGCCACCGACGAGGAAGCCTTTGCGCGCCTGGCGGGGCCGGACCTGGGCATCAAGGTGGGCCCGGGCGAGTCGGCCGCGGCGTTCAGGGTCAACAGCCCGGACGAGGTGTCTGAGATTTTGGGCTTGCTGTCTGAGGCGCGCGAGCAGTGGGCCATGGGCGAGGGGTTCCCGGCCATCGAGTCGCTGAGCTTTTTGTCCAACGGCCAGACCACGGCTTTGGTCTCAAGCGATGCGCGGGTGTGCTGGCTGTGCCATCCCCTGCCCGACTCCTCGGCAGTGTTCGCCGAGCTGCTGGGCGGACCGGTGGGCGGCTTCTTCGCGGTCTATCCGTCTGGTTTTTCGGGCAACGTTTCAGACAACGGACGGATGCCGCCGCAGCCCAGCCAGCGCTATGTTGACGGCACCTTGACCGTGGAGACTGTCTGGGACAACCTGGTCGTGACGGATTGTCTGATCCTGCCCCAGCCTGCCCACCAAAGCCAGGCGGCGCCAGAGGTTACCTTGCCGTCGGGGGCTGCATTGTCGCCGGAAGTCGTCTTGCTCAGAAAGCTGGAAGGCTCCGGACAGGCGACCATCGAGTTCTCGCCGCGCCCCGACTTCGGCCGCAGCTTCCCGGTGCTGGAGATTTTCGACGAAGGCATCGTGGTCTGGGGCGGAGTGGAATACATGTCGCTGCGGGCGCCGGGCGTGACCTGGTCGCAGCATCGTTCGGGGCGTGCCGTGGGACAGATCGAGCTGTCCCCGGGTGAGCCGGTCGTGCTCGAGCTGCGTCTGGGCAGCGACAATCTGGCGGCCGCCAAACTCGCCCCCGAGGCCGCCCGCGAGACCACCGAACAGCACTGGCGCGACTGGGTGGGCCAGCTCAGCCTGCCCGCCGGTCTGCCCGACAGCTGGAGCCAGGAAATCAGGCGCAGCGCGCTCACGCTGAAGGGCCTGTGCTACCGGCCGACCGGCGCGGTGCTGGCCGCCGCCACCACCAGCCTGCCCGAGGAGCTGGGCGGCATCCGCAACTGGGACTATCGCTTCTGCTGGCCTCGGGATGCGGCCATGACAGCCAGCGCGCTGGTGTCGCTGGGCAGCACACGGGAAGCGCTGGATTTTCTGGGGTGGCTGTCGGAGCGCTTCGAGGAGATAGCCCGCTCTGAGATGCTGCGTCCGCTGTATCCGGTGGAGGGCAACGTGTCGTCGTCTGAAGCCGCCATCACCAACCTGAGCGGCTATCGGGGCAGCCGTCCGGTGCGGGTGGGCAACGCCGCTTCCAACCAGATTCAGCACGACATGTTCGGCTCGGTGCTGGATCTCATGTGGCAGCTGGCGCAGGCGGGCGACGGCACCCGTGCGGCCATGCTGGAAGACCCGATGTGGGAGCTGACCAAGGCGTTGGCCTGGGCGGTGGAGCGCATCTGGGCGTTCCCCGATCACGGCATCTGGGAGGCTCGCCGTCCGCCCCGCCACCACGTGCATTCCAAGGTGATGTGCTGGGTGGCGGTTGACCGGGCGGCTGGTCTGGGCGAGCTGCGGGGCCAGGCGTTGGGGCGCGAGCCTGACGAGTTGGCGGGTTGGCGCGAGCTGGCCGAGGCCATCAAGCGCGAGGTGCTGGAGCACGGCTGGAACGAGGAGCTGGGGTCATACACGGTGGCATATGACGACCGGCACCTGGATGCGTCCATTTTGATGATGGGCCTGATGGGTATGGTGGCGGCCGACGACCCTCGCTATGTGGATACGGTGGATGCCGTTGACCGGCGGCTGCGCCAGGGGCCGATTGTGTATCGCTATCGTTTTGACGACGGCTTGCCCGGCTTTGAGGGCGGATTTTATATCTGTGCCTTCTGGTTGGTGGAGGCGCTGTTCCAGACCGGGCGGCGGGTCGAGGCCGAGGAGCTGTTCTTGAGATTGCTGGACACGCTGGGGCCCACCGGCTTGCTGGCCGAGCAGTATGACCCGACCACCCAGCAGCATCTGGGCAACTATCCGCAGGCGTATTCGCACGTGGGGCTGATCAGGGCTGCCTTGCGGTTGGGCGGAGCCGGGGGTGGCGGGGCTGACGGAGCCGAGGCCAGCAAGACGTGAGAAAGCTCAGGCGGAGCCCAAGTAAAGCTGCCTCGCCCGTCCTGAAAACCCGGCGCCTGACCCTGCGCCCGCTGACAGTCGAAGATTTCGCCAACTGGACGGAGGTGCGCCAGCGATGTCGGGAGTGGCTGTCGCGCTGGGAGCCACGCAAGCAGCCCCATCTGGGAGATCCCGATGTCAACTTCAGGGACTTCCAGAACCGGTGTCGCTTCATGTTCTCGGCGCGGCAAAAGGGCAAGGCTTTCGGGTTCGGTGTGTTCTTGGACGATGCGCTGATTGGCGAGATGAATATGTCGTCCATCGTGTTGCATCCGTTCTATAGCTGTTTCGTGGGCTATTGGATTGACCAGCGCCACGCCGGGCAGGGCTACGCGCCGGAGGCTCTGGCGGCGGTGCTGCGTTTTGCCTTTGAGGAGTGTCAGCTGTTCCGGGTGCAGGTTGCCATTATTCCGTCCAATGAGGCCAGCCTCAAGATCATGGAAAAGCTGCACATCGGCTATGAGGGGCGGGCTCGGAAATTCCTGGAGATCAACGGGGAGTGGGAGGATCACAGCTGCTTCGCCATGACCCTGGAGGACTGGGAGCAGCACTCACCTGAAATCATCGCCCGCTGGTTGGGTTAGTTTCGCGGCGGGCCAGTTTCACGGCGGACCGGTTTCACGCCTGGTCAGTTTCGCGGCGCCCCACCCGAGCGTCACTTAGTCTCGCGGCGCCCCACCCGAGCACGAAAAAACCCGCCGCCAGCAGGGTTGGCAACCAGAGCTGACCCCAGCTGGGCCAGTCCAGCCGAGTGCCGTCAATGACCTTTTGGCTGTCCCGGGAAATGATGCCGACTCCGTCGGGCCAGGGCCACAATACCCTGAGCGATCCCAGCAGCAGTCCCAGCAGCACCGCATTGGCGATCCGGGGAGCGCGCTTCAGCCAGTGCTTCAGCACCGGGGTTGCCAGGGCGAGGCCGGCTGCGGCTCCGGCGGCCAGCACCAAAAGAAGCTGAAAATCTCGGTCGGCCAGGGCGTCCAGGGCGGGGCCATACATGCCCACCATCAGCAACAGGAACGATCCCGAGATACCCGGCAGCACCATGGCGCAAGCGGCCAGTGCTCCCGATCCGAAAAACACTGCCAGGGGTGCCGATGCCCGCGGGTCGGCGCTTAGCCCCAGCAAGACAAACACAGCGCCGGCGACCACGGCGACCAAAAGCAGTTGCGCCCAGATGTTGGCGGGTCGGCGGGCTGGCGCGGGTTGAGGAGCTGGCGCGGGTGAGCGGGCCGGCGCTAGCGGGCTCAGGTCAAGTCGGGCCACTGCCACGCTGGCCAACACGATGCCGCAAAAGGCGCCGGCCGTGGCTTCGGGGTAATTCTCCAGCAGCCATCTCATCACCGGAGCCAGAGAGAATATGGCCACGACCACGCCAACCAGAACAGGCAGCAGCAACATCCAGCCGACTTGGGACAACTGGCTTTTGGCTGCCGAAAGCTGGCGGCGCAGCAGCTGTGCCAGAGCTGTCACCAGATGGGCGATGGCTTCGATGAGCTGCGTGTAGATTCCCAGCAGGTAGGCCATGGTGCCGCCCGAAACTCCCGGCACGAGATCGGCTGTGCCCATGACAAAACCCCGCAGCGCGTTGGCGGCCAGCTGCTTGGATTGCGCGGCCAACTGCTTCAGTCGCACGGCCACCCGTCTGAGTTTCACAGCCAGCCTCATACGTCCCAGCGGGCAACCTTATAGTTGCCGAAAATCATCGGATCGCACAGCATCTCAGCTTCAGCCGGGCGGCTGGCGGCCACCAGAGTTTTGGTGCTCGGGTTGGCTGACTGGGCCTGCCAGATGCGGTTGCCTTCGTCCACCAACTGGTCGATGCCCCAGCGCTTTAGGAATTCTGCCTGGGTGATCATTTCTGACGGGGCCGGCAGTTGGTCAAAGGCCACGTCTGAGGTTATGTCCCACAGCCCGGGTTCTGCCAGCGGATTGTCCCCGCGGTGGTGCTGGGCATAGCTGCGCAGCCAGCCGTCTCGCCGGGCAAGCTCGGCGGTGGTGGTGCCATAGTCAAACACCAGCACCTGCCCGCACGACAGCACGGCTTTAGCCTGCTCCACCCAATCGGCGGCTTGGCGCTGCCAGGGGATGCGGCTGCCCGGGCTGGCTTCGGGCGCCAGTGCATGGGCCTGTTCGCTTATGGCTTTGGCGGTCGGTTTCAGGCCGAGCGCAAAGGGGGTGATGGGGGGTGGGCCAGCGTAGGATGGGGTGGTGCGGGAATAGCCGACGCGCGAGGAGTCGGTGCTGGAAGAGTCAGCACGCGAAGAGCGGTCGCCGGAAGAGCCGTCGCGCAAGCCTTCTTCTGCCAGCACGCATACCGCCTCCTGCCAGCCGTCTGATGTGCGCTCCAAAATCTTGAACGCCAGGTTGTCGAGCAGTTCGTTGGCTATCACCATGCCGGCCCCGACAGGTTCGGTGGGCAACGCGGAAGCCTGGAAGCAGCGCTCGGCAAGCGGGGACTGCGAACCGGACAAGCCACGCTTTTTGAACGAGCGGCTCTGTTCCTGGCTCAACTGATCCGAGCGTTCCACCAGCAGATAGCGCAAAGCCGGCAGACACTCGGGCTGCGCCGCCAAGATGCTGGCCGCCAAAGTCCCGGCACCGGCCCCGCCTTCGACGACCGTGAAAGGATCGGGTCGGCCCAGCTCAGTCCAGCAGTGGGCGATGGCACGCGCCAGCACTGCGCCGAACAGCGGCCCGGCCTCCGGACTGGTCAAAAAATCGCTGTCGAGTTTTCCGGCCGCTCCGTGGGTGGCGAAAAATCCCCAGTCGCGGTCATACAGGGCTGCCTCCATCCATTCGTCAAATCCCAAGGCACCCAGTCGTCCTATGCGATCAAACAATTCCTGCTCAAGCGGGTGCTGTGAGACCATTTTTTTAGTCTATGAAAACTCACTGAGGCTGGCTAGACAGCTGGCTGGCGCGGCCCGCGCGCTGACACGCAGCAGGCATGGTGTAAAAAAGAAATATGACGATTAATGTGTTCCATCCTCACAGCGCGCCTGGCGCGGCCAGCTCACCCGAGGCAATCTTGCTGCGCAGCCAGGAGTTAATCAGCGCGGCCATGGAATCATCGGAGCGGGCCAAGCAGCTGGCCAGTTTGGCCGACCAGGTTGCCGCCGCCCATGACCGCCTGGCCAAAGTCCTTGAGCCGGTGGAGGAGCTGCATCAGGTTCAGGTCTGGAGCGGCGCGGCAGCAAGCCAGAGTCGGCAAAGGCTACACCGAGACCACGGGGGTCAGCTGTGGTATGTGCGCCAGTTGCTGTCGGGTTTTGCGACCGAGTTGCGCCAGGCCGCCGTCCAGTCCCAAAATGAATCCGAGGAGTTGTGGGCGCAGTGGCGCATGGCGGTCTATTCGGGTCAGGCCATCTCCCAGTTTCACTTTTGGGGGTGATGCCATGCGTTTTGAAGTGCGGGTTGTGCTGGAGGATTTGCGGACGCCGGGGCAGGCTGTTCGCCGGCTGGCGGTGGACACCGACAAGAATCCCACGGTGGCTGACTTGTTCGATGTTGTGGCTGGTTTGCTTTCTGGTGCCGAGCGTCCGGCGCCCGAACGCAAGCAGCTGGTGATTGACGGACAGCTGTGCCAAGCCGACTGGCTGCTGGGCGACTGCCCGCTGTATGAAGGCGCCGAAATCCGCCTGCCCGCAGATCCGCTGACAGCAACTCACGGGTTTGCCCAGCACCTGCCCGAGCGCAATTTGGTTGAGCGTCCGTCTGGTTCGCCCAAGTCCGCCGGCCCGCCCAAGTCCGCGCTGGTGGTGGTGGGGGGCTTGGAGTGCGCCGCCCAGACCAGCTTCGGGTTCCATCAGACCGTGGTGGGCCGACACCGAAGCGCCGACCTGCAGCTGGGCAACCCGGCCATCTCGCTCAGGCACCTCCTGCTCTATGGAGATCCGCAGGGCAAGGCTTTCGTTTGCGACCTGGACAGCGCCAACCCGGTGCGGTTGGAAAGCCCTTCGGCTGGGTTTCCATCTGTTGTGCTGGCCGGTGGAGGTCGGGCGCAATTTGCCAGCGGCCAGCGGATTTTCATGCCCGGGGCTGTGCTGGAATGGCGTCAGCTGGCCAGCCCGGCGCCCAGCGTCTCGTCGTCCAGCGTCTCGGCGGCCAACGCCCCGGCGCCCAACGGCCCGGCGGCCAACGTCCTGTCGTCCAACATCCCGTCGTCCATCAGTCCGCCGCCCAAAATCTCGTTCCAGCGTTCGGCCCGACCCCAGCCGCCCAGCCCGATGCCGCCGCTGCAGTTGCCCGACCTGGACGCCAGGCAGTCGCCGTTGCCATTGCGGTCGTTGGGTTGGGCCACGTTCGTGGTGCCGCTGGGCATGGGTTTGCTGTTGGCCATGCTGTTCAGTCCATACATGGCCCTGTTTGCGCTGCTCGGGCCGGCCATGGCAGTGGCTTCGTGGCTGGAGGGACGAGGCAACGCCAAAAAGGAGGGCAAGCGTCGGCGGCGAAAGTTCAAGCACATCCTGGCTGAGTGCGAAGACTATTTTTACGCCACCGCCGCCAAGCACCAGCAGCACCTGCGGTTTGAGCATCCCGACCCGCCGGCAACGCTGGATTGGGCGCTGGCCGGCTCCAAGCGGCTCTGGTCATTGCGCCGAGGCGACCCCGATTTCTTGCGGTTGGCCATCGGACGCCGCAGCTTGACTTGGCGACCACCGGTTCAGATCGGCAGCCAGCCGAAGGACAACGTCTCGGCCGCCGCGGATGCCCCGGGGGAAACCAGGCAACACCGGCGCTGGGGGCTCAGGAAGGGCTCCCGGCCCAACAGCAACCTGGTGCTGGCCGATGAGATAACCAGGCTGTTCGACTCCAAGCCGGCTCTGGAGCACAGCTGCGCAGTGGTGGATTTTTCCGGCGCGGTTGTGGCGGTGGCAGGCCCCGAGGCCGAAGCGGTGTTCAGGTGGATTGTGTTGCAGGCGGCTTGTCGCTATGGGCCGGCCGACCTGCGGCTGGTTGTCGTTGGGGCGGGTCAACTTGTGGACGACAGGGAGTGGTTGGACTGGTTGCCCCATGTGGAGCATTATGGACGAGACGGGCTTAATGCGCAAGCGGGACACTCGGGGGTGTCAGGCCCAGGCGCGGCCACCGGTGCCGGTCACAGCTGGCTGATTTTCCTGCAGCCGCCCAGTCAGCTTGGGCCCATACCGGATGGCGTCTCGGTTCTGATTCTGGCCGACAACTCAGACGAGCTGCCGCCGGGCTGTGAGGTCATCATTGAGGCCACAGACGCGCTCGGCAGGGGTCGGCTGGTCTGGTCTTCGGGCAAGCAGCAGTCGGTTTGGCTGGACGGCATCAGCTCGCAGACTGCTCTGGCGGCCGCCCGCAAACTGGCCCGGCTTGAGGATCCCCTGAAAGCAAAAACCAGCCAAGCGAGCATCGGGCAGGTGTCGCTGGCCGAGCTGCTGGGCATCGACGACCCGTCTGATTTTTCCGCCCGGCAGTTGGCGGAGGTCTGGGGTGACGGCACTCGGGCCGACGGCGCCCGAACCGACATAACCCAAACCGACGGCACCCGAACCAACGGCGCCCAGTCATCCGACTTTGCCGTTCCCATCGGTCGATCCAACGGCGAGACGACCATGCTGGATCTGCCGTCGGAAGGCCCGCACGTGCTGATTGCCGGAACCACCGGCTCGGGCAAAAGCGAGCTGCTACGCTGCATCGTTGCTTCGCTGGCGCTCAGGGTTGAGCCGACCAGGTTGAATTTCGTGCTGATTGACTACAAGGGCGGAAGCGCCTTTGACGTCTGTTCGCAGCTGCCCCATGTGGTGGGCCTGGTTACCGATTTGGACGAGCACCTGGGTGAGCGGGCGCTGACCTGCCTGCGCGCCGAGTTGGCCCATCGGGAGAGGTTCTTGCGCCACGCGGGGGTTTCCGATGTGGCTGATCTGGCGCCGGACAAACCCGGTCTGGCGAGGCTGGTGGTCATGGTGGACGAGTTCGCCAGCCTGGCCAACGAGCTGCCCAACTTCTTGGAGTCGCTGGTGGGGATCGCCCAGCGGGGTCGCAGTCTGGGGGTGCATCTGCTGCTGGCCACACAGCGCCCGGCGGGGGTGGTCAGCCCGGAGATCCGAAGCAACACCAACATACGCATCGGCCTGCGAATGCTGGACGAGATGGATTCCCAGGACGTGCTGGGCACCGCCGAGGCCGCGCATCTGTCCCAGGATCAGCCGGGCCGGGGCTATGTCAAGGCGGGAGCCGAAGCTGCCAAGCTGTTTCAGGTGGCCAGCGTGAGTGGTGTGACCCGCAAGCGGGGGACGGCTCCGGTCGAGCTGTGTCCGCTTGGGCCGGTTGAGGATTTGCTGGCTTTCGCGGGCGGGGCAGACGGAGAAGGGGCAGACGGGTATGGTGGGAATGGGGACGGCGACGCGAAGCCGGAGACAGACCTGGCACGGTTCGTCAAGACAGCGCAGGCTGCTCACGACTTGCTGGGTGCCCCGGAGCTGCGATGCCCCTGGCCTGATCCGCTGCCGCACCGGATTGACTTTGAGGAGTTCTGCGAGCAGCTCCCCCGCGCCGAGGAGTCGGGTGGCGAGGCGAACCAAATAACCGTGCCGCTGGGGCTGGCCGATCTGCCCGAAGCCCAGACCCAGCAATACTTCTTCTGGCAGCCGGGCGAGTCAAACCTGTTTTTCCTGGGGTTGGCCGACAGCGGCGCCAAGCAAAGTTTCTTGGCCACAGCCTTGCTGTTGTGCCGGGCCGCGCCTCCCACCCGTCTGCATCTGCATGGGCTTGACTTCGGCACCGCCGGCCTGTCTGAGCTCAGCGCGCTCGCACATCTGGGCACGCTGGCCGGCCAGTCCGATCCCCAGAAATGTCTGCGACTGCTGGATCATCTGGTGGAGCAGCTGGCAGAGCGACAGACCGGCCACAAACAGCAGCGGGCCAAAATTGTTCTGCTGATCGACAACCTGGGCGCCGTGCTGCATTTTTTGGAGGAGACCAGGGAGTTCCAGCGTCTGGAGAAATTCATCCGGCTGGTGATTGACGGGCCCGCCTGCGACATCTCAACTCTGGCCACAGCCGAAAGCCCGTCTGCGGTGCCCCGCCGGATGCTATCCGGGGCCAGCGAGCAGCTGCTGTTTCAGATGTCTGACAGCTCATCTCATCTGTTCGCAACTCCCCTGGCCGGCGCGACCTCCAAAGCCATCCCCAAGATTGCCGGGCGCGCTCTGCTGGCTTCCAACGGAGTGGAGATCCAGACCGCCAAACTTGACCGCGACCTGGGGCGCATTCCAACCGGTCAAGACCACCCCGTCGGTCAAAGCTACTCCGTCGGTCAAAGCCATTCCGCAGAGACACTGCCCAGGAGAATTGCGCCGATGCCCGAGGAGCTGCTGCTGGCGGACTTTGAACCCGAAGTGACAATCACCCCGAGCGGAGCAGAAATCAGTCTGGGCCTGGCGCACGACCATGTGCCGGTGAAGCTGAAGTTCGCAGCCGGCCAGCACGCCATTGTCTGCGGACGGGATCGCTCAGGCAAGACATCCACCCTCAGGTTGCTGGCTCAGCTACTTTCGGGCCAGGGGTTGCAGACGGTGGCGCTCTGCCCCGGAAGTTCCGCGCTGGCCCAAGAGCCTGGTCTGATTGCCTGGGCCAGCACAGCCGACCAGCTGCTTGCGAGAACCGAGACCTCGGTGCGCGCCGACCGGCCAGTTTGGCTGCTGCTTGATGATCTGGCCAGCTTCGGTTCCGGTTTGGATGCGCTGCTGTCGTTGCTGCTCAAGCAGGCATCCGGGGGCTTTCATCTGGTCGCGGCCGCAACTCCGGAGGTCTTTTATGCCCGCGGTCGGGATTGGCAGGAGCGGGGTGGGCAGGAGCAAGGCTGGCAAGAGCAGGGCTGGCAAGAACAGAATTGGCCACAGCAGGTGCTGGCCTGCCAGAATGGGATATTGCTGTCGCCTGACGAAAGCGATCTGGACTTGCTGGGGGTAGCCAATGAGCCCGGGCGTGATCTTGGCTCCGGGACGAATGCTGCCTTTGGCGCCGGCTTTGGTCCGGACCACAAAGCTCGCTCGCCCATGGGTCGCGCTCTGGTGGTGAATGCAGGACATGTCCAGCTGTGCCAGCTTGCCAAGCCCGCGCCCGCCAACCAAACCCCGACCAACCAATGAGGTGCCAAACCCAATGCCTGTTTCCGGTGTAGACCCCCACAACTCAACCAAGCTGATTGCCGCCTACCAAGCCAGCGCCCAAGCAGTGCTGGAGTGCAAGCTTCAGCTGGTCGGCTTGGAATCCCAGGCGCAGAAATATCTGCCGGCGACCCCGGCCAGACTTGCCTCCAGGCGACTTGGCCAGCTGCATGAGGGTTTGAGGGCTGACGGCCAGGACCTTCATCGCCGACGGGAGCTATTTTTGCTGGCCGACTCGGCCCTGCTGTCTGACTCATCGCCACAGGCCGACTCTTCGTCCCTGGCCCGAACAAGATATCTGGCGCTGGCGATCTGGGACACTCCCCTGTCTGCAACCCGCCCGCCCCACCAGCTGCTGGACCAGCTGTCCCGGCACGAAGATTTGGACAACGCCCAGCTGATCCAGGTGCTGCAGGGGTTGGTGGTCTGGTCGCTGGAGTCGCCCGCCCGCGCCTCGCAATTGCTGAAACAGCTCGGGGCAGACGACTTCGCAGCGCTGGCCCAAAGGATCACCCAGGAGCTGGAGGCTGGTCTGTATGTGCCCGAGCGGCAGACCCAGGCTCTGGCCATGGCGCAGGGTTTGGCGTTGCTGGTTGCCCACGCCTCAAAGTCGGCGGGCGGGCTTCCCCCAGCCATCCGGGACTATCTGCTGCCGCCGGCTGCCGGCTATTTTGAGCGCGACCAGATCCGGCACTTGGGCATAATGCTGGCACTGGGCCAGTTCCATGTCGGTTTCGCCTCCCAAGCCGGCGCATATCTTGTCGACCGCGCCAACCGGGAGGTGGTGTCGGCCGCCCTGTCCAACCATCCGCTGGAGCACCCCGGGCGGGCCGGGAGCGGAGTCGGGGTCGGGCGCGGCCACCCGTATGCAGCCATGCTGAACCCGCTGCAGCAAGCCCATCACCAAGCCAGCGGCTCACCCGATTCCGCCCTGGCCATGTTGGACAGCATCCTCGAGTCCTGGGGGTCCGGCGATGTCGACACCGAAATGTATCACGGCCTGTCGCCCGATGTGGCCGTGGCCGGGCTGCTGGACACCGTGGTTGAAGGGGCCGCCGCGGATGGCGAGTTCCGCGACCGGGGCTGGCAGCGTCTGCTGGCGCTGTTCGAATGGGTGCCCGAGCACGACTCGGCCTGGAGCGCCAACTCCCCGGTGTGGTCATCGCTGGCTCAGATGGTCGGGCTGTATTGGCCGCAGCTGCGCAGCGTGGCAGCCGAAGTAACCTGGCCGACGCTGGTGCGGGTGGTGCGCAACCCGGAGGCCATGTCGCTGCTGTCTTTGGGGGTGGGTAGCTTTGCCATGGGTCATCTGGGTCAGGCCATCGAGGTGGAGGTCAACCCGGAGCTGGATGACACCATCAGGGATCGCCGCATTTCTGTCCATGTGGATGCCGTGGCCGACGCCTATCACCATGTCTTTGCGGCGACGGCCCGGGTGTCGCCCAGCCAGGAGAAGAAGGCCATGTCGCTGTTGGCCAGCGCGTTGAATTTCGTGGATCGCAAGCTGATGAAGGTGTTGCTTGTCGGCAGCATAACCCCGGCCCAGCGCGCCATAACGACGGTGGCAGCCATGGGGGTGCGCAAGCTACGCGACCATGCCACGGCCGAAATTCGCCAGCAGGCCATCCGGAGAGACATCAGTCCCCGCTCCATTTTTTCCAGCCAGCTGGGCAACCGGGACAGGGCTGCTGTTGGCGGGACGGCTCCGGAGCCGACCTGGTTTGAGCTGGAGTTGGCCAACAAGTTGCTGGAGCACCAGCCCCATCTGGCGGAGGAGTTGACGTTGGATCCGCGGGCGGGGCGCTGGCTCAGGGACGGTGTTTTGCATACGGGCACGGGCGGCGCAGACGGCGGGGTCGGCGCGGGCGCAGTTACGAACAGCGCGGGCGACCCCATTGCCTCCGGCGTCGACCCTGCTTTTGCCGACTGGTTCGCCAATGTCGTCAATGCCAATCCGCCCACAGAATTCAGCGAGCTGTTCGTTCATCTGCGGCGAGAGTTCCTCAACGACTTGCTGCTGGACGCAACCAGCGTGGCCATGGAAGGAACCTGGGAGAAGGCACAGGAAGCTCTTGACGTGTCGCGCCAGACCCAAAAGGAATTCCAGGACTTGTCGCGCGAATTGCGCGAGCAACTGGACCGCTGACCCGCCGCGCCGCCGTTACCCGCCGTGCCGCCGTCGTCCGCCGCGCCGTCGTCGCCCGCCAACTACATCCTGGCCGGCAGCGTGAAGCTGACCTTGCGCCGGGCGGGCTTGACCACCACCGACGGATGCAGCGCCTGCAGCTGACGGGCGGTCGCCAAGGTGAGACAGCCGTGGTGCTCGAAGACAACATCGACGGCCAGCTTCTTGGATGAGCAGTTCATCGCCAGAGTTATGTCGCCGGTTTCGGGAGTGGCCGAGACGGGGGCACCAGGCGCGGGGCCGGCGGACGCGGGGCCGGCAGGGGCGACCCGGGCCGCAATCCCGGATATGCTCTCCAGCAGGCTGGCGGCCAGGTCGCGGGTTGTGTCGCTGATCTTGCCGCGCCTAGCTAGCGCAGACAGCGGCGCCGTCCCCACTGCTTTGGCTTGCGGAGGAAACCTGATGTTAATTTTGTCGGCCAGCACCAATGCATAGCTTGCCACAAAATCGCCCTCGCCACAAACTCGCCGCTGGGCTTAAGCAAACTCGCCGCTAGGTTGAGAAATTCGCCACTAGGTTAAATGTGTGCTTAGGGTAGGTTTGCTGGGCCACGGCGCCATCGGTTCGCAGGTTGCCCGGGCATTGGATTCCGGACAGATCGGCGGCGCCAAATTGACGGGCGTGTTTGACCCCTGGGCGCCCCATCCCAAAGTGTCGGTCTCATCGGCAGAGGAGCTGGTGGCCGGCTGCGATCTGGTGGTGGAGGCTGCCGGGCACAAGGCCTTGAGCTCATATGGCCTGGACGTGCGAAAAAGCGGAGTTGACCTGCTGGTAGTCAGCGTGGGGGCGCTGGCCGATGAGCAGCTGCTAGCTCGGTTGTGCGGGCCGGACTTCCAGGGATTCGGCGCGGCCGCGGCCGGGACTTTGGCGGCGAGCAGCCGGCTGCCGGGCAGGCTGTATATTTCAACCGGCGCCATCGGCGGACTGGACACCCTGTTGGCGGCCGCCCAGCTGGGCAGCTTTGAATCCGTGGAGATGGTGTCCACCAAGCCAGCCAAGAACCTGGCCCGCTCGTGGATGGACGAAGAGTTGCACCGGGCACTGACCGGGGCCGCGGGCGCAGAGCCGATTGTGGCATATTCAGGCTCCGCCCGCCAGGCGTGCAGCCTGTTTCCGGAATCGGCCAATGTCTGCGCCACGCTGTCCCTGGCCACGGTCGGCTTCGACCAGACGCAGGTGAAGTTGGTGGGAGATCCCGTCCGTGAAAACGTCCGGCACGAGATCAAGGTGGTGTGCCAAAGCGGGAAATACGAGTTCAGCTTTGAAAACCGAACTTCAGCGCAGAACTCCAAGACCAGTGCAATTGTGCCGTTTTCGGTGATACGGGCGCTCAGGTCGCTGTCGGGCTCCGATGAGGTGATGCTGGTCTAAGTGGGTTGGCGCGCTCCGGCACCCCCGCCGCCGCCCCGACTAGCTGCAGGTGTCCTCGGTCTTGTCAATCAGACTGGCCCTGCCCGAGCGATAGCTGACCACTTCGTCGTCAAAATCCAACTCGAACACCAGACGAAACGCGCGGTCGCCCTCATCGGACGGCACAAACACCGCGGTCTTGGAGCCGTCTTCGTGCTCGGTTATCTCCAGGTTGTCGCCCAGCGCCTCAAGCAAAGTCTCCAGTTTGGTGCCCACCCCATAGCCGGAGCGGGTGCGGATGTCGGGGTTGGTCAGATCGACCCGCTCCACGAAACCCCGCCACAGCCAGACCCGCACGCCTTCGGGCCCGTTGCTGGGCGTTACCACCAGGCATTCTGGGATGACGCCTTCGGGGATGCCAACCCATTCGGTTCGGGCGGCGGCTGCCGCGTCTTGGAACCAAGCCCCGAAATAGACCTCGTCGATGCCCACGGTGGTGACCTGGGAGCGACTGGTGAAGGCCACCTCGGCCAGCTCGTAGGTGGTGGCGGTGGCGAGGGTGGTGTCGGAGCCGGAGGAGGAGCCGCCGGAAGAGCCGTCGGTGGCGGAGTTGCCGTTGGCACCTGTCCCGTCTGAACCGCCGCTGCCCGCCCCGCCTGCGCCGCCGTTTTGGGTGGGCGGATTGGGTGTGGTGGTGTCGATGGACACGTTAATCTCACCGGTGGCCGACGAGGTGTCGGGGCCGTTTGCGGTGCTGTCGGTCTGGGCTTGCGGATCGGTGGTGGAGGTGGACGTGATGATGTCCTGCCCGCAGGCCGCGAGCAACCCGAGGACACAAACCAAGCCAAAAGTAATCAGAGATTTTGGTTTATGAATTTGCATGGTCTCAAAGAATTCAAATCCGGGGAGTAGGCCGCCTGGGGCTCGAACCCAGCACCTTGAGGTTAAAAGCCTCCTGCTCTACCAGATGAGCTAGCGGCCCAATTCAAGTTTATATGGCAGGCAAATATAATGGCAAGTGAATTTGTGGGACGGACGGATGTGTGGCGCAGACGAATTCACAGCACTGGCGAGTCCTTGTCGTATACCACCTGGCTGAGTTCGTCGGGGCGCTCAAATGTCTGGCCCAGCTCCAGGGTGATGTCGGACGGGCCGGGGCGCGCAGCCGGGTCGGAGCTCGCCAAAATCTCCCGTCCGCTCAAGTTGACCAGACGGCGCCAACTGTGGCCCAGCGACTGCTCCACCGCGGTTATCAGCCCCCCGTGAGTCACCACCAACACCTTGGCCTCGGCCGCACCGCTGGCGTCTGAGTTCAGGCCCACCTGCGCCGCAATCTCACGCAGACCCCGATGCGCCCGCTGTCTGATGGAATCGGTGGTCTCGGCACTGGGCGGCCAGCGGTGGGTCTCCAAATATCCCGGCCAGTTCTGCTCGACCTCCTGTCTCGTCAGCCCCGTCCACTCCCCTAGATTGCGCTCCGACAGATCGGGGTTGGCGCGGATTTGGTCGATGCCCAGCGACCGGGCGATGATCTGGGCGGTTTGGCGCGACCGCAGCAGAGGCGAACTGAAGACCGCGCCGACATCTCCGAGATAGGGGGCGATGGCCTCACAAGACAGCTGTCCCACCTCCGACAGCGGAGGATCGGCCCTGCCCTGCCAGCGCCCTTCGGCATTCCAGGTGCTCTGTGCGTGTCTGAGCAGCAAAAGGCGCAACACGCACTGAAATCATAGCAGGGTTTCGGGCAGCGTAGGTAGGATTAAACAGATGTCTGACCTGCCACCCGAGATGTCTGACCCGCCACTTGACATCGCAGTGATTTCGCTGCACACCTCTCCGCTGGCCCAACCCGGCACGCACGACAGCGGCGGCATGAACGTATACATCCGTGAGCTGGCCTATGCCATGGCGCATCGGGGCCACAACAACACCATCTATGTGCGCCAGAACTCGCCCGACCAGCCACGTGAGGTGGAGGTGGAGCCGGGCATGCGTCTGGTGACCATCCCCGCGGGCGGAACCAACCTGACCAAACAGGAGATGGCCGCCACGGTGGATCAGTTCACCCAGGCGGTGCTGGACGACATCGCCGAGCGCGGCAATGTGGATGTGATTCACGCGCACTATTGGCTGTCGGGCATGGCCGGCCACGTCATCAAGCACGAGCTGGATCGTCCGCTGGTCACCAACTTCCACACTCTGGCCCGGGCCAAATGGGGACAAGACGACGGCTGGCAGGAGCGGGCCGAAGCCGAACAGATCGTGATGGACTGCTCCGACCGGATTATGGTGTCGTGCGAGCCCGAGCGCCAGCAGGTGCTGAAGCACTATGAGGTTTCGCCCGACAGGATTTCGGTGGTCATGCCCGGAGTTGAGCATGCATATTTCTCGCCGGGCGACCGCGGATGGGCGCGACAGGCTCTGGGGTTGGGACAGACGGCGGGGCAGGGACAGGCGCCGGGACAGGGACAAGCGACGGGGCAGGGACAAGCGCCGGAAACCGGCCAAACGCCGGTGCTGCTGTTTGTGGGTCGCATCAACCCGCTGAAGAACCCCACTTTGGCGGTGGAGGCGCTGTCCGAACTCAAGACGCTGGCTGGGGCCAGGCCCTCGTCCAATACTTCGTCCAATACTTCGTCCGAAACCAAAAACCTTGCCGAAGCCCAACTGGTCATCGTGGGCGGCCCCAGCGGGCCAGACGGCGAAGCGGAGCTCAAGTTCCTGCAAGCCACCGCCGAAAGCCTGGGCGTCCGACCGCAGGTCAGGCTGGTTCCACCGCAGTCGCACCGCATGCTGTCCAGCTATTACCGGGCGGCCGACGTGGTGCTAATCCCCAGCCACAGCGAGTCATTTGGTCTGGTGGCATTGGAGGCGGCGGCTTGCGGCACGCCTGTGGTCGCAGCCGATGTGGGCGGCCTGGGCGCGCTGGTGTCGCACGAGCAGACCGGCTTTTTGGTGCCCGGTTTCGGGGACGGCACATCGCAGACATATGCCAAGTTCACAGCCCAAATCCTGGCCGACCCGGAGCTGGCCCGAGAGCTCGGGCGCAACGCAGCCCGGATGGCCGGCCGCTTCAGCTGGGAGAGGTCGGGCGCCATGTTGGATGAGGTCTATGGCTCCGTGCTGAGCGCCAGCGTGGTGGATTGTCTGGTCTGAGGGTGGCGGCGCCGGCGTCTGAAGCTGAGTTGGTCGCCCTGGAGCGGCGCATTGACGACTGGGCACAGGACGCGCTGAAGACACAGGAGCTTGTTTTGGCGGTCGAGCGGGGCGAGCCCGGCCAGCACCGTTGGTATGTGCGACTGCGGGGCGAGCAAAAGGAGGTCTTCTCGGTGTGGTTCACGCTGGGCCAGCGCACGCTGCGATATGAGACATTCTTCATTCCGGCACCGCAGCATTCCCCCAGGGAACTGTTTGAGTTTTTGCTGCGCCGCAACCTGAAGCTATACGGACTGGCATTTGCCGTGGGGCCAGAGGATGCCGTGTTCCTGGCGGGGCGTCTGCCGGTGGAGCAGGTTACAGAAGTTGAGCTGGACCGCATCTTGGGCACCATCTGGGAGGAGTCCGAGCGCAGCTTTGCGACGGCCTTGCGGCTGGGCTTTGGCGTGGAGCGCGCCGGTCGCCACGCGGGTTCCAGCTGAGCGCGGCGGTCGCCGCTAAAGTGGTTCTTGTGGACATAAAGCTGCAGTGTCTGGGCGGGGGCAAGATGGGCGAAGCTTTGCTGCGCGGCCTGATGGCTTCCGGCTGGGCCGACGAAGGCCAGCTGGCCGTGGTCGAGGCGCTGGCGAACAGACGCGAAGACCTGGCCGGGCAATACCCCGAGATGACGGTTACCGATCAGGCCCTGACAGATGTCGACACACTCCTGGCCGTCAAGCCGACCGATGTGGCCGAAGCTGTGGACGGACTGGCCTGCGCGCGACTGTTGTCCATCGCGGCCGGGGTGCGCACTGCGGTGCTGGAGGGGATGTTGCCGGCGGGCTGTCGGGTTGTGCGCGCCATGCCCAACACGCCGGCGTTGCTGGGTCAGGGAGCCGCGGGCGTGGCGGCAGGGTCGGTGGCAGGTGAGGAGGACTTGAGCTGGGCGGTGGGGATCTTGGAGTCGGTGGGCAAGGTTGTGACGTTGCCCGAGGAGCTGTTGGATGCCGTTACCGGAGTTTCGGGTTCGGGGCCGGCCTATGTGTTTTTGCTGGCCGAGGCCATGATGTCGGCTGCGGTTGAGGTGGGGCTGAGCGCCGAGGATGCCGATGTGCTGGTGCGCCAGACCCTGCTGGGCTCAGCCATGTTGCTGGCCGAGGGAGGCGAGCCGCCGGAAGTGTTGCGCCAGAATGTGACCTCGCCGGGAGGAACCACCGCGGCAGCTCTGGAGGTGTTGGGAGACAGGCAGTTTGGCGAGACGATGACCGAGGCGATTGTGGCGGCGGTGGAGCGCTCCCGGGAGTTGGGCGCCTAGCGTCCGCGCCGTGTCCGCACCGTGTCCGCGCCGCGTCAGCACCCGCGCCGTGTCCGCGCCCGTTTATTGCGCGTAGGTCAGCGACTTGAACAGCCCATAGCGCTGGCTGCAGGCCTGCTGCCAACCGTCGCGGGGCTCAAAGCTCTGCCCCGTCTTTTGCCAGTCCTTTATCTGGGCGACATCTGACTTCAAGCCAGCCGTGATCTGAGCCAGAAAAGCCGCTCCCAGAGCCGCGCCCTGGGGATGAGCGGAGCACTCCACCACCAGGCCCGTGGCGTCGGCTACGGCCTGCAGCCAGTCAGGGTTGTGGATGCCACCGCCCGAAGCCACTATCCGGGTCGGCCGGCAGTGCGGAGCAGCCAGCTCCAGGTGATGACGGATGACGAAACCCGAGGTCTCATGGCCGGCACGCAGCAGCTCGGGCGGGCCGTGGGTGAGGTTGAGTCCGTGCAGGGAAGCCCGCAGGTCGCGGCTGTGCAGCGGTGTTCGCTCGCCCCGTATGTATGGCAGCCAGACGGGGATGTTGTCGGGATCGGCCGCCGCGTCCGGGTCGGCCACCACGCCCGGGTCGGCCGCCGGACCCGCGCCGCCCGCGCCTGGGTCGTCCGTGCCAGTGTCGCCCGCGGCCAAGCCCAATGTCTCCGACAGATAGTTCACAAAAATCCCGCCCGCATTGCTGGGCCCGCCAATCAAACTCAGCCCGTCCTCGGTGTGGGGCACCGTCCAAAGCTGATCGACCTCCACCCAGGAATCCACCACCGCCCAGCTCAGCAAGGTCGCGCCCAGCACCACCAGCACATCGCCGGGCCGGTCAGCCCCCGCCATCAGCTGCTCAGCCAGAGCATCAATCGTCCCGCCGGACAAGACAATGGGCGCATCCGGATTGTGGCAGATGGCCGCGAGCTCAGAGCTGACTTCGCCCGCCGGATCGTTGCCGGCCGACAGACGGGGAAGCTGCGCCGGCGAGATCCCCAGCCGGCGGCACACGTCTTCGTCCCAGCCGACCCCGTCAAACACAGGCAGCGCGGTCATGGCGGTGGCGGTGTCGAGCACCGGCTCATCGCACAGCGCCGCATTGCCCACCGCCTGGGCCGGACAGAATTTTTCGGCTTGCGGATAGGCCGCGGCCAGCCATTCCAAAAACCCCTGGAACTCGCCGCTGTCGATGGGCTGGCGGGACAGCTTGTCGGGGCTGGCGCCGCGGACATCGCCATAGAGCAAGCCGGGGGTGACAGGCAAGTTGTCCGGCCCCAGACCCGCCAGCGACGGCACGAAAGCCGCCACGCAAACTCCCCGTATGTCCAGGCCGGCGGCCACCTGTCGCCAGGTGTCCAGCGTTCCGTTGTGCCACGCCTCGGCGGCATCGTGTTCGAAGCGGTCGGCGGTGGGGGTCAGCAGCCGGTGCGGGCGGCGGCAGCTGGCCAAAATGTTGCCGTCCTGGTCGGCCGCCACGGCCTTTATGGCGGTGGTGCCGATGTCGATGCCGACTGTGGCTGGGCCGACCGTGGCCGGTTTCAACGGATCATTCGGACGCTTTGACAAATCGCCGCCGACCGCTCAGAGTTCGCTCTTGAGCAGCTTGCCGGCGGCGTTTCTGGGCAGCGGTTCGCGGCGGACTTCCCAGATGGTCGGAACCTTGTAGGCGGCCAAAGCCTCGGCGCACCACCGGGCCAGCTCCTCGGGTTCCGGCTCGCACCCCTGAAGCGGCACCACCACGGCCTTCACCTCCTGGCCCATTTCGGGATGGTCGACTCCCAGCACGGCCGACTCCTCCAGTTGTGGATGGGCGTCCAGACGATATTCAATCTCAATGGGATAGATGTTCTCGGCGTTTCGCAGGATCATGTCTCGGGCCCGCGAGTTGATGTAGAGATAGCCGTCCTCGTCCAGACTGCCGATGTCGCCGGTGGCCAGCCAGCGCCCGGGCTTGATGGTGGCGGCGGTGGCTGTCGGATCCTGCCAGTATTCGAGCATGGTGTAGGCGCTGCGGCAGTGGATCTCTCCTTCCTGTCCCACCGGCAGGGGCTGGTCGTTGTGGTCGCGGATTTCGACTTCCATGCCGATGCCGGTCCGCCCGCAGGATTCGGGGCGCTCAAGATATTCGGAGCCTCCGATGGTGGCGATGACCGCGGTGGATTCGCTGGAGCCATAGCCGGTGCCCATGGAGTGCGCGGCGTTGGGGAAGCTGTTGCGCAGAAGCTGCTGCAGCGCAGGTGAGGTGGGCGAACCGCCTGAGCCGATCTGACGGATGGACGAGACGTCAAAGCTGGCGAAGTCGGGATGGCGGACGACCCGGGAGCCCATGCTGCCGATGGCGGAGAAGCTGGTGATGCCTTCGTGTTGGATGAGGCGCAGCACGTCCTGGGGGTCGAAGCGTCCCCGGCGGTATATGATCTTGCCGCCCGTGGCCAGGTTCAAAAGCAAGCCGGCGTGGAGTCCGGACACATGGAACAGCGGTGAGGTGCCCAGGGTGATGGACTGGGTGGGCGGTGCGGCGGCGGGTGCGTCCTCGTCTGAGCCCGCGAGTTCCTTGGCCAGCTCGGCTTCGGCCGTCATCCGAATGGCTGCATTGCATAACGTGGTCTGGACAAAACCCACCAGAGCCCGATGCGAGATCAACGCGCCCTTGGGCTGGCCGGTCGTGCCGCTGGTATAGAGGATGAGGCAGGGGTCGTCCTCGTCTATCTCATCGCTGGGTGGTTCGGCATCCGGAGCGTGGCGCTCAAGCGAGACGAAATCGCTGTCCATGTTGACCGTTGGGACTTGACTGGTGCTGGAACCGGAGCTGGCAGCCGCGCCCGGGTCCGCGCCGCCGGAGCCACCCGCGTCGGAGCCAGCCGCGTCCGGCAGACGAGACAGACGGGCGGTGTCGCCGATGAGCAGTTTGGGCTGGCTGTGCCCCAGGGCGTATTCAATTTCAGCCGCAGTCCACCAGCCGTTGAAGGCCGACACGATGGCGCCAATGCTGACCGTGGCCAAAAACGCAATCACCCATTGGGGGCAGTTGGCCGCCAGGATGGCCACGCGGTCGCCCGGCTGGATGCCGAAGTCCTGCTTGAGCGCCTGGGCGACGGAGTTGGCCCGATGGATCGTCTCGGCGAAGCTGAGGCGCTGGTCGTCCAGCACAAGATATTCGCGGTCGCCGAATTGCTCGGCCGACAGCATCAACTCACGCAGCGACCTGTGGCGGTTGGCGAACACTTCGGAGGGCTCGCCCAGAACGTCTTGGGTGGCGGTCTCGAAATAGCCGCCCGGCCCGCAAAAGTTGGCTTGGGCCTGGGCCAGATGTTGGTCGCGCAGTTGTTGCTTGTCGCGCAGCTGCTGTTTGCCGCTCTGCTGCTGTTTGGGTTGGGTGGGCATATCTGAATTAATTTAGTTGGCTGGGTTGGCTGGGGCAACCTGGCCGTCGGAATATGTGACCTGGCGAGTGTGTATGGCGGGAACGCGCTGGGTGCCGGTCAAGACTCCGGTCAGGTTAAGCGGGTCGGTGGCGTTGACTGAAACGATCTCGCCGTTGCGGGGCTGCCGCTTGACGAAAGCCAGCTCGTCCGCGGCGGCGGGCAGGGCGAACTGCTCGCCCACGAAGCCCGACACAAAGCGGCCGCCCAAGATCACTCCCCTGGCTTCCAGCCGTCTGAGCGCCCACTGGATCTCTCGCCACGGCAGGGCGCAGTTCTCCAGGGTGTAGAGGTCATAGAATACTATCCCCCAGCGCCGCAACAGCTGCTCGGCATAGATTTCGGCCAGCTCGTCTGCGTCTGTTTCTGACAGCTCGTCTGCATCCGGCTGAGCGACACTGCCCGGCTGCGCGACACTGCCCGGCTGGGCAATGCTGTCCGGCGCGACAATCCCTGCGTGCGCAACATCGGCGAACAGCGCCCAGCGTCCCTGGTTGCCCCAACTCTGCGAGCCGAAGCCAGAGCCGTTGATCGCCGCGCTGGCTGTGCCTCTTGACGCGCCAGACCAAGCTCCGCCTCCGCCAGTCCAGGCCCGGCCCGACCCCGAGGTCAATCTGGAGCTGGCCGGCACGGCAGCAACCCCGTCCCGCCGTCGCGCCGCGGCCGCCCGGCGTCGGCCATGCCCTGCCCTGCCATATCCGGCCCTGCCAAATCCGGCACCGGCCCGGCCCGTGCGAGCGTGACCGCTGCCGGCCAGCAGCGACCTGAACGAACCGAAGCTGTCGGAAGTCAGCAAGCCCCGGGCGATGCCGTCGCGCAAGCCGTTCTCCAAGTCCTGGGGCAGCCGGTTGGTGTCGGCCGACAACTCGGCCAGGAACCGCGCGCCCCTGGTCTGCAGGATTTCCAGGATTTCCGCGGTGGCGCCCGAGGTGGGCAACAGCGGACGGGACTGGCCGCGGGTCGCACGCACCAGCCAGTCCAGGTCGCCGCGCAAAAGCAGGGTTATGGGCGTGGTTCTGGACGGCCCGAAAACCAGGTTGGCCTTGTCCTGTGACTCGGCCCGGGCGCTGACGCTGAGCCGGCCCCAGGCCACCTCGCCCGTCAGACACAACTGATCCAGCAACCCCGGTTCGTAGCCCCGGATGCGGTTTGGCAGGGCTTGGGCTTCCCAGGCGACCGCGGGCATCTCCCAACCCTGCAGCTGGGCGATTGCTGCGGTCAGCCCGGCTGTGCCTGTGAGCTGGCAGCCGGGGGCCAGATGTTGCCAGCGCAGCAAGAACCGCATGAAATCCTGGGCGCTGGCCAGCTCAATCCTGTTGCGGCGTTGCTTTTTGGAATAGTGGTATATGCGCTGCAGCAGTCGGCGGGAGCACCATTGGGTTGGGGTGGCGGGGCTGGTTTCATCCCAGTTGCCCTGCAGCACATACCCTTGCTGTTCCAACTGGGCCAAAGCCGACTTGATCTGGGCGGCCGACAGCAAGGTGGTCTGCTCCAACTGCGCCAGGGTGATAGGGCCAGCTGAGTCCATGTGTCCGCGCACCAGACGCACGGCGGCTTCGGCAGGGTCGGGGCCGGCGCGCTCAGTGGGATCGGGGCCAGCGGGCGAGATTTGCGCCGGGTCGCCAACCGCGCGCGCCCGGGGCCACAGCGACATCGCCTCGGCCGCAAGTTCCGTAGGGCACCAGACAATCTCGTCAGACAATCCGCCGGGCGAGACATCCAGCGCCACCGCCCGTCCCTGCTCGGCCAACTCGTCAAATAACATCTGCCACTGCTCCCGCCGCGGCAAAGCCACATGCCACAACAGCACATCGCACAGCTCATCGGCATCCCGGGGGTCGGGCGCAACCTCGGCACGCACCATCTCCACCGCCGCAGGATCCAGCTTGGCGATCAGCTTCGGATCCAGTCCGCGCCGCATCACCACCGCCTGGGTGCGCCGCTCCTCCAGCGGGGCGTCGTCCAGATAGGTAAAGGGCTTGCCGACCAAAATCTCATGCGACAGCGGGGACGGCTCGGGCGTGTCCACAAAACACATCTGCACCCGTCCGTCTTCGATATCTGACAGCTGCGCTTGCAGGCGGTCGATGTCCAGCGCCTCACGCAGGGCATCGTCCAGGGTCTGGCTCACCAGCAGATGGTCGGGTATGTCAATGTCTGGCCCCGGCGCGTTGTCCTGGCAGGCCGCCAGCGACGGGAACACGGCCGCCATCACGTCATCGGCTTCCATGCGCTGGATCTGCGGCGGGTTGCGTTTGCCCGCTTTGTTGCGCAGCACAACCAGCGCACGGTTCAGGTTCCAGCGCCAGCGGGCCGTGAAGATCGGAGTTGCCAGCACAGCTTGGGAAAGGATGTGTGGCACCGTGTCGGAGGTTACATAGCGGGCGATGTCAGACAGCGGGAAGCTGTGCTGCGGGCCCAGCGACAACACGATGGCGTTGTCGTTGGCGGCGGCCTGCAGCTCAAAGTCGAAGCTGCGACAGAACCGCTTGCGCAGAGCCAGCCCCAGACCGCGGTTTATGCGGCTGCCCGCGGGGTTGTGTATGACCAGCTGCATCCCACCGGTTTCGTCAAAGAACCGTTCCACCACCACGCGCTTGTGGCTGGGTAGGGAGCCCAGCAGTTCTCGGCTGGCGCGCAGATAGCTCACGATGAAGTCGGCGGCTTCGGCGGACAGGCCGCACTGGTCGACCAGCAGCTGGCGGGCTTGGTGGGTGGCGGACGAGACAGCTTCGGCAGACGAGACGGCACCTTCGTCTTCCAAAATCTGGGTCATGTCCTCCAGCAACTCGCCCACCTGTCGGCTCAGCTCGGCTGTTCGCCCGGGAGCTTCCCCCAACCAGAAAGGCAGCGTGGGCGCGGCACCTTGCGCGTCAATCACCCTGACCACTCCGTTCTCCACACGCCTGATCCGCCAGGAATGCGTCCCCAGCAAAAACACATCGCCGGCCATCGACTCCACGGCCCAGTCCTCATGCACGGTTCCGATGAAAGTGTCGTCTGGATCCAGCACCACCCGATAGTCGGCCACATCGGGGATGGCGCCGCCCGAAGTGATGGCCGCCAGCCTCGCCCCGCGCCTGGCCGACAGCTCCTGGCTGACCTTGTTCCAGCGGACATAGGCGCCCTTGGGCCCATGGCCACAGACAACTCCCTGCGATGCCAGCTCCAGAGCCTGGCTGAATTCTTGGCGGGTGAGACGGCTGTATGGCCCGGCCTGGCGCACCAGCTCGAACAGCTCGTCTGCCTGCCAGTTCTGGGCGGCGCATTCGGCCACGATCTGTTGCACCAGGATGTCTGTGGGGGCTTCGGGCGGCTCGACTTCGTCCAGCTGGCCTCGCTTGACGGCGCGCAGCAGGGCGGCGCTTTCCACCAGCTCATCTCGGGTCAGCGGGAACAGCCGGGCCTTGGGCGTGCCATAGCGGCTGTGATTGGCGCGGCCCGCACGCTGCAAGAACACGGCTATGCTGCGGGGCGAACCCAGCTGGCAGACCAGCTCCACCGGGCCGATGTCGATGCCCAGCTCCAGGGAAGCGGTCGCCACCAGAACCTTGAGGTTGCCCGAGCGCAGTCTGTTCTCCACCAGCTGTCGGCGCTGCTTGGACAGCGATCCGTGGTGGGCCGCCACCTGGTCGTCATCTAGCATTTCAGACAGCCGGTGGGCTGTGCGTTCGGCCATGCGACGGGTGTTGACGAACACCAGGGTGGTTCGGTGTTGGCTGACCAGCTGGGCGATTTGTGTGAGGATCTGCTGGGTCTGCTCATGGGAGGCGACCGCTTCCAGCTCGGAGTCGGGCAGGCGTAGCTCCAGGTCGAGGTTGCGCTGGTGGCCGGCGTCGATGATCTGGCAGGGCCGCTGGGTGCCCACCAGCAGTCGGGCGATCTTGTCGAGCGGTTTTTGCGTGGCCGACAGACCGACACGTTGGGGTGGGCGGTGGCAGATGTGGTGCAGACGTTCCAGGGAGAGCGCCAGGTGGCTGCCGCGCTTGTCGCGTGCGGTGGCGTGGATCTCGTCGATGATGACCAGCTTGGTGGTGCACAGCATCTCGCGGCTCTTTTCGGCGGTGAGCAGCAGATAGAACGACTCGGGTGTGGTGATGACGAAGCTGGGCGGTTGGCGCAGCATGGCGGCCCGTTCGGTCTGGGGGGTGTCGCCCGAGCGGACGAACACCGACAGCTCCGGCGGTGAGAGGCCCAGCTCCCGGGCGCACTCGGCGATCTCGGCGAGCGGGCGGTTTAGGTTTTGACTGATGTCGGTTGCCAGGGCTTTCAGCGGCGAGACATAGACGACCTGGACTTGCTCGGGTTCTGGCTTGGCGGGCGCGGCGGGTTCGGGCGCGGCCGCGGCGTGTTGCTTGTATAGCTGGTCTATGGCAATCAGCAGTGACGCCAAAGTCTTGCCCGAACCGGTGGGTGCCGACAACAAAGTGTTGTGTCCGGCGGCAATGTGAGCCCAGGCTTGCTGCTGTGGCTCGGTGGGGCCATCGGGGAATTGTCTGGCGAACCACTGCCTTATGGCTGGATGGAAGTCCTCAAGCATAAGCACCCGTCCGGCAATCGCCAACCTATCCGCCGTCTGCCCCGTCGCTCACCCGTCGTCCGTCCCGTCGCCCATCCGTCATCCGTCAAATCAGCCGCCGCCCTTGGAGGCGATGAGCTCCATGAAAGCCGCACCCTCTCGCTTGAGCGCTTCTTCCACCGGCCCGCGGCGCCAGGCGATCATGGTTTGCTTGATGGCCACAGCCGATGCCAGATCCTGGCTGGCTATGGTGCGGGCGGCCGCCAGCGCCTGGGCAATCAAGTCCTCGGGCTCACAGACTTGGAACACCAGACCCAGATCTTTGGCTTGGGTGGCACTCACCCACTGCGAGCTGAGCAGCAGCCACATGGCGTTCTGCCAACCCATCAGCTTCGGCAACAGCCAGGTTGAGGCGGCTTCGGCTCCCACGCCCAACTCGGTGAACGGGCACTTGAAGCGGGCCTGCTCGGAGGCGAACACCAGGTCGGCGAAACCCAGCATGGTGGTGCCCAGGCCGACTGCCGATCCGTTGACCGCCATGATCAGGGGTTTGGGGAAGTCCTCCAGCACTTGGAGCAGATTCCAGGTGTCGCCGGACTGGCCAGACGAGTCAGCAGACGGGTTCGCCGCCGAATCTCCAGCCGCAAAGCCGCCCATATCGCGGCCGGCCAAATCCGCCAGCTCACGCAGGTCGATGCCCGCGCAAAAACTCCGTCCCTCCCCCGACAGCACCACCGCGCCGACATCATCATCGTCGCCAGCTTCCAACAACACCTCGGTCGTGGCAGCGCGCAGGGCTCCGTCAAAGGCATTGGCGGCTTCGGGTCGATTGAATTTAATCAGGCTGACCCGCTCGGCGGTCTCAATGGTTAGAACTTGCTCAGACATAATCAAAAGGTTGAACCTCAGTTTAACTTAAAGGATGGGCTGTTTAATTCATGGAGCGACTTTTTTGGAGTCGGCTGCGTGAGTTGACTAATATATGGCAATGCCAACCGACCATGCGGAATTGTCTGCGGAGGTCAGCGACCTGGCCGTGGAAGCCAGCGACCTGGCCGTGGAAGTCAGCGACCTGCACGTCAGCTATCAACGTTCCATCAAGGCACTGCAAGGGGTCAGCCTTGAGGTGCCCCAGGGCAAGGTGGTGGCCATCTTGGGAGTCAACGGCGCCGGCAAGACAACTCTTTTGCGCACCATCTGCGGGCTGCTGGGCTTCAACGGCGGAGCCATCGCCAATGGGTCGTATCGGCTCTGGGGGCAGCCGGCGGAGAAGCTGGCACCGCAGCGAATTGTGCGGTTGGGCGTGGGACAGGTGATGGAGGGACGCCGCATTTTCTCTGAGCTGACCGTGGAGGAGAACCTGGATGTCGGCGCCATTTCGGTCGGCAACCGGCGAGACTGCCACAGCCAAAAGGAGCACCTGCTCGGCCAGTTCCCGGTGCTCAGGGAGCGGCGCCATTCGGTGGCCGGCTATCTGTCGGGGGGCGAACAGCAGATGCTGGCCATCGCCCGAGCCTTGATGAGCCAGCCCCGACTGATGGTTCTGGACGAGCCGTCGCTGGGTTTGGCGCCCATTGTCGCCCGCCAGATCAGCGACATTATTTCAGACATTTCGGCGGCCGGCACGACCGTTTTGCTGGTTGAGCAAAATGCTGCCATGGCGCTGTCGCTGAGCGACTATGCCTATGTCTTCAGGCTGGGTCGGGTTGCCCAGCAGGGCCCGTCGCAGCAGCTCGCCGACAATCAGGAAGTCCTGGAGCTGTATCTGGGCGGAGGTTCAGATGAGCCGGGGTGATGCGGTCGGCACTGTG
>CAZERQ010000044.1:0-2793 GCA_964514465.1 uncultured Acidimicrobiales bacterium | reverse complement strand
GCGTCCGTTGCCGTCACAGAACGGGTGGATGCTCTCATACTGCGAATGTGCCAGAGCGATGTGCGACACAAAATCTTTTTCTGTGCGGGAAGCGAAACGCACCCAGTCGGCTGTCAGGTCTGCGAGCAGATTAGGCAGCGGTGCGACATATCTGCCCACGCTGACCACTTCGCCTTCTTCGCGGAAACGCCCGGCGAAACGCTCGCCTTCCATGATCGTCCGATGCACCTCCAACATGGCTTTGGCGGAAACCTGGAAGTTGTTTTTGGCGGCGACATCGTAAAGCGCTTGGGCGTTGCGTGAAGCAAGCAAGTCGTCAACCGAGTCGTCCTCGCCGATCTCAGCGAAAGCGACACCCCCGAAAGTGGCCTGATAGTAGCCTTCTATCCGCGAAGAACCGACAGCATCCAACCGCAACGACAGCTGCTCCACCGCCAAAGCCGCCTCGGACGCACCCTTCCGGTCAGGTAACGCAGACATAGCCTCGCCCACCGCATCTGAAACATCGGACGGCAGGGCTGGCAGATCGCAGTCTGCGATCATCGGCGGGATGTGAAACCCCGCTTCGCCGTAGCGGCTGGTGAAAGTCCCATGCGACCACCCGGGCCACACAGCAGAAGAAGACATCTCTTTATGCTACCCGCAAAGACAGCGGAATATGGCCTGCCGCCTGACGTGTGTTGCCCATAAGATGAAACCGAACACGCAGAGTGGCCATATCTTAGACAGCCACACTCCGGCTGCAAAGACGAACCGGGCTTTGACTAGGCGCGGCTTCAGCGGGGGAGCGTGAAGGGTTGCGCTGCGGTGGTGTTGGCAGGGTCGGGGGCTTGGATCTGGTTGGTTTCCAGCAGGTAGATCAGGTGGGCCAGCACCGACTGGGCGGCGGGTTTGTGGAGCTGCTTGGGTTTGTCGGCATACATCTGTGCCACCAGCTCGGCGATGGTGTGCTGGCCTGACTTGAGGCAATGCAATATTTGGTCGGTTCGCTCCTGTCGGTGCTGCAGAATGGCTTGGACGAAATCCTGGGGCGAGCGTGATGGTTGCGAGCGCGCCTGTGCCTGCTCGATGGCTGGGCCGTGGGTGGGATAGTATGTGCGGTCATCTCTCGGCAACAGCAAACGCAGACTGTCGAGATAGCTGGCCAGGCTGCCGTGCGGCGGCGGGATGATGGTGGACGACCAGCCCATGATGTGATCGCCGGTGAACAGCACCTGCTCCTGCGGCAGGGCAAAACAGACGTGGTTGGATATGTGCCCGGGCGTGTGCAGACATTCCAGCGTCCAGCCGTCGCCTTCGATGATGTCGCCGTGGCTGACGGTTTCCTGGGGCTTGAAGTGGGTGTCGCTAGATTTTTCGGTGTCGGACGAGTCGGAGTTGGCCGCGCCGGAGTCTGCCGTGCCGCTGTCGCCATCGGGGATGTCACCCGTCTCAAAAAAATACGGATAATCCACCGGGTCGGCAGGGTGCGCCCCGAAACCGAAAGTCGCAGCCCCGGTCGCCTCGGCCAGCTCGCCGGTGCCGGGGGAGTGGTCGATGTGAGTGTGGGTTATGAGAATGTGGCTGACCTCCTCGCCCTCGACCGCACGCAGCACCGCCTGAATGTGCTCGCTGTCGGCCGGACCAGGATCGATCACGGCAACCTTGCCCCGCCCGACAATGTATGTGCCGGTGCCCTTGAAGGTGAACTTGCTGGGATTGTTGGCCGTTATCCGCCGCACCAACCCGGACAGCTGCTGGGGCTGCCCCCAGGTGATGTCGTGCTCGGTGTTGAGCAGCTGCTCCAGAGTCGGCGGATTAGTTGCGGGGTGGTCGGTCATGTTGCTTCGGACTGCTCGGCAACCTGACCCGTGCTGGCAGACAGATACGCCGGCTTCTCCCCGCCGCCATGCACTTCCACCGAGGTTCCGGTCATCCAGCCCGCCAGCGGCGATGCCAAAAACAGACACACCTGCGCGATGTCTCGGGGCACCCCCATCCGTCCCAAAGCGATGGTCTCGCCAACCCGGGCCACGCCGGCCTCGTCGCCATAGAACAGATGCGCGTTCTCGGTCATCAGCAACCCGGCAGTCACCGCCAGCACGCGGATTTTGGGCGCCCACTCGACCGCCAACGTCTTGCTGGCGTTGATCAGCCCGGCTTTGGCCGCGCCATAGGCCACGCCGAACGGGTTGGCGCGCAGTGCCGCTTCGCTGGCGATGTTGAGTATCACGCCGCCCTCGGGCTGGGCGTTCATGGTGGGTTGGACGGCCTGGGCGAACATTATGGGTGCCAGCAGGTTCAGCGCCACCACCCGCTCGTTGAAGCGCGCCGAAGCCTCAGCCGATGCCGCGGGCGGAGCGCCGCCGGCGTTGTTGACCAACACGTCTATGCGCTGGTGCGCCGCCAAAGTCCGCTCGACCACTTGCTGGATGTCGTCGGGTTGGCGCACATCGGCGGCCACGAACATAGCCTGGGCTTCGCCGGCACCGGCAGACGGCAACTCCTCTGGCTCCTTGCGGGCGCACACCACCACATTTGCGCCGGCACCCAGGAATGCCTGTGCGATGCCCTTGCCCAGACCTTTGGTGCCGCCGGTGACGATGACGCTGGCGCCGGTGAAGTCAAAGTCGGGCGCGGCAAGCGCGGCGGGCGCGGCAAGGTTCGCTCGCTCGGCAGAGTTGTGAGCCATTGACATTATGCTAGCCTTTCAATAAGTGGAAGTTCAGCGGGAAATACCATCCATGTCGCCGCCGTCGGCGGTGGCCATAGGCGTCTTTGACGGGGTTCATCTGGGCCACCAGGAGATACTGG
>CAZERQ010000043.1:0-3532 GCA_964514465.1 uncultured Acidimicrobiales bacterium | reverse complement strand
GAGGTGATGGCCGCCAGCCCGGCCGCCAGCGTGAGGAACACCCAGGCGCCGCCCAAAGTCCAGGTCAAAAGATAGCGCCAGAAGTTCGGCATCAGGGTTTCAAACCGGCTGTCGCCGCCGCTGGCCTTGACGCGGATGAACAAAAATGTGCCCAAGCGCAGGGCCCAGATTGCGACCAGAATGGCGATCAGCAGTCCGCGCAGGTGCCGGTCGGGATGTGCCAGCACCGCCAGTGCTACTGCGGCGATGAACGACAGCGATCCGGTCAGGTCAAAGTAGCGTTCGGTTTGGAAAATGTAGGCGGGGATGAACATCAGCCAGTGCAGCGCAAACCCCACGCAAGCGCACCACACGAACAGGGACAGGCCGCCCGACTCCCCGCCGATTTTCACGCTGGCTTGGCTGCCTGCCAGGACGATGGGCACGCAAATCGCCAACACAACGGCGATGGCCGCGATGGATTTCCATGCCGGCCGGGGTTGGACGGCGGGCGCGGGACCGGCGGGAGCGGGCTGGTGTCTATTCATAGAGGCAATAGAGCTTGGTTTCCCAGTCGGACTCATCGGGCGCGGTCGGGGCCATAACCAGGTATTCCTCAATCACCGGCATATTCCGCTTGAGGTCATTTTGCTCGCAGTGCTGCCACATGGCGTTGTGCGCTGGCCCGAACTGCATATAGCTCCCCTTGACCAGGGTGGTCAGCGCTTTGGACTCGCCGACAGTGGCCAGCTCAAGGTCGGGGTCGCTGACATCGGGGTTGCCGACATCAACAGCCCCGGCAACCGGGTGGCCGATGCCGAAGTCGGTGGTGCCAGCCTCGGGATCCATGGCAAAATAGACCGCCACCCCCGGGCCCGCAATTTCCAGCTCGTTCGAGGCGACATAGCCGTGGACTTTCTCGAAAGCCTCCTGCCACATTTGCGGGTTGGCGATGTCTTGCATCTTGATGGTCTGACGCCTGACCAGATAGGTGCGGGCCTCAAAAGTTTCTTGGGTGATTTCCATGGTTTGCTCCTTGTTTAGATTGTTGCTTAATTGTCGGTTAATTGTCGTTTGTCCTGTCCGCGGCCATTGCGACATATTGTTCAGATACTTCATAACCTACCCAGCATCTTCCGGTTGCTTGCGAAGCCACAGCTGTCGTGCCGCTGCCCATGAACGGATCCAGCACAACATCGCCCTCGAATGTATACAGCTCAATCAGTCGCCTCGGCAACTCAACCGGGAACGGCGCGGGATGGCCGACACGCTTGGCTGATTCCGCCTGGAATGTCCAGATGCTTTTCGTCCACTCCAAAAAGCTGTCTTTTTCGATGGTGGATTTGGGCTCAATGTTGGCGCTGGATTTTGCGGTCGTTTTTGCCTCAGATTTCGCGCCGCAATTTTTCGTCCGGGAAAAGCTGGTTTTGCTGAACACCAAAATGTATTCGTGGACGTCCCGCAGCACCGGATTTGAGGCCGACATCCAGCTTCCCCAAGCGCACGAAGCTCCCGCGCTGGCGGCCTTGTTCCAGATAATCTCGCCACGCATCAAAAATCCCAGATCCACCATGTCAGTCGAGATGATGGCATTCAGTGGAATATACGGCTTGCGCCCCACATTCGCCACGTTGATGCACGCTCTCCCGCCGTCAACCAGCACCCGATGGGTCTCGCGCCAGACATTGCGGAGCAGGTCGCGATATTGATCGAAGGTCAGGTCATCGTCGTAGTCCTTGCCGACATTGTAGGGTGGCGACGTGACCATCAGGTGCACGGAGTTGTCAGGCAGCTCGTGCATGTCCTCGCTGGAATGCACAAAAATCCGATTTCGCAGCTCTGCAGGAAGTTCGACTTCGCCAGTCTCAGCCTCGACCGTCCCAGCCGCCCGGTTGTTGCCGTTCTGCGTCGAGCCCTCATACATCTTCCTGCCGTAGAAACCGCTTGAGTCGTGGCCCACCCTTGCCCCAACCCCAAAAGTGCGCATCTCAGTTTTCATTGTCTTCTCCTTTGCTGACTTCTATTCGCGTTCGCGCTGGAACAGGACAATCCGGTTGGAGTTCGTGCCGGCGACATTGTTCCGGGTGCCCCATATGTTTGATGTCTTGGTGAATTTTTGCTGGTTGATCATTACCGCCTTAACCGACAGAGGAAGCGAGTCAGCAACCTCGATCACCTCGTCCTCCAAAAGTATCGTGCCTTTTTTGACCTCGCCCACTTCAAAAGCGATGTGGCCTCCCACCTTGACCTTGCGGCACAACTCGGCAATCGACTGGAATATGAAATCCTTCCACTCCTCCAGGTTGGCGAAGATGGAGATGTCCACAGCATCCAGGTCAATCCCTGCAAACCAGCAGCGTAGCCAGTTGTCTTTTTTGTAGTTGACGATGTTGAGGAACGGCGGGGAAGTCACCGCTAACGCAACCGACCCGTCTTCGACATAGGACAGATTCCTCGAGTCGCCGACCGCCAGCGGACTCACACGGCACACCGCCGCGGGATAGCCAGACCTCAGCAAAGACCTCGTCTTCTTCAAAATCAGCTCGGCAATATTTTTCGGTTCGGGCACTTGCCCGTTTGACAGGTTGATCTTGCGCTGGGACTCAACGGAAACCGCCTGGTTCGGTGGCAGAGTTTTGACCGAGAAAAACCCGGGCGAATGCCCCGACAGCCGGTTCAGGCAGACCATGCGGATCCAGTCGTCAACGCCATCGAAAACACCCGCTTCTCCGCGCTCGGCAAACCAGCGCTTCAGCACCACCAGCGACGCCAGGGTTTTGGGGTGATAGAACACAGACAGGGCAAGGTCTTCGTCAGGGATTTCAGCACCGCGGGTGCCGTGAGTGGCCCCAAAAATTTCAGCCAGCCTGTCCTCGACCTCCCGAATCTCTGGCGGGTTCAGCCTGGGCCGCAGGAGCATCACAGACAGCGGGTTGATGTCGCTACCGCTACCGACCCTGCCCATCAGGTGCGCCTGCAGCGCGGTCGTGCCACGGCCCAAAAACGGATCCAGCACAAGCTCGTCCGGCTGCGTGAAACGTCCGATGAAATACTCCGGCAGCTCCGCCTTGAAGCAGGCCCGGTAGCTTATTTCATGCAGGCTGTGGCTCTGGCGTTGCGCGGACGTCCAGTATTCGCTGATTTCAGGTACCAGATTGTGGCGGGCGTTACGTCTCGCGGAAGCGGGTGCGACAAGAGTTGGCGTGGTCGGGTTCATTGTGCTATAAATGATAGTAATGGGGTCTGACATTTTTGAGGATTTAGGTTGGCGCAGACGGAGCCAGCGAAGCAAACGACACAGGAGCAAGCAACCATGAAAGCCATTAGATCCATTGACGGTAAGCCGCAGCTGGTGGATGTGCCCGCGCCAGACACGTCCTCAGCGTCTGCCAAATCGGGTGCGAAATCGGGATCCAAAACCAGCGACAAAGTCAGAGTCAAAATCCAGGCCTCGGGCATCTGCGGCTCCGACCTGCACATGCTGGATCTGGGCATATTCAACCCCGAGGTCACCATCGGCCACGAGTTCGCCGGCCTGACCGATGACGGCACA
>CAZERQ010000042.1:0-3557 GCA_964514465.1 uncultured Acidimicrobiales bacterium | reverse complement strand
TTGCTGGTGCCGGCCACGCGGGGCGAGCTGCTGCGGCCGCTGGCTTTGACGTTCACCACGGCTGCCGCGGCGGTGTCGTTCTGGCTGATCGGCGCGTTCGAGCTGGGCGGCGCCCCCGACGCGAGCGACAGCACCGACGCCTTCCAGTTCGTCTCCCACCACGAATGGATCTCAGCCTGGGGCATCTCCTGGCACCTGGGGGTTGACGGCATCTCGCTGTTTTTGGTGGCTTTGTGCGGACTGCTATTCCCCATCGCCATCATCGCCCTGGATCCCGGACACCACCCCAAGTCATATTATGTCTGGCTGCTGGTGCTGGAAGCGGGCTGCATCGGCACCTTCCTGGCGCTTGACCTGTTGCTGTTCTTCTTGTTCTTTGAGATCGTGCTGGTGCCCATGTATTTCCTCATCGGCAAGTGGGGCCACGCCAACGCACGCTATGCCGCGGTCAAATTCTTCCTCTACACCATGCTGGGTTCGGCCGTGATGCTGGTGGGGATCGTCAGCCTGGCGTTCCTGCATGCGTCTGCCACCGGGGGCGCGCTGAGCTTTGACCTGGTGGAGATCGCCTCGGCGCAGTCGCTGGCCACGACCACGGCACGCTGGCTGTTCTTGGCGTTTGCGCTGGCGTTCGCCGTCAAGGTTCCGCTGTTCCCGCTGCACACCTGGCTGCCCGACGCCCACACCGAAGCGCCCACCGCCGGCTCGGTCATCTTGGCGGGTGTGTTGCTGAAGCTGGGCACCTACGGCTTCTTGCGCTTCGGGCTGTTCTTGTTCCCCGAGGCGGCGGTCTATTTTGCGCCGCTGCTGTTGACCCTGGGGGTGGTCGGGATTTTGTATGGCGCGGTGGTGGCGACCATGCAGACGGACCTGAAGCGGCTGGTGGCCTATTCGTCGGTGGCGCACCTGGGGTTCATCGTCTTGGGGCTGTTTGCGGTGACCACGCAGAGCTTGGAGGGCAGCGTTTTGCAGATGGTCAACCACGGACTGTCCACGGGTGCGCTGTTCTTGCTGGTGGGGTTCGTCTATGAGCGGTATCGGACTCGGGAGATCGCCGAGTTGGGCGGGCTGCAGCGGCGGGTTCCGGTGTTGGCGGGGGTGTTCATGCTGGTGATGCTGTCGTCGGTGGGGCTGCCGGGGCTGAACGGGTTCGTGGGCGAGTTTTTGATTTTGGCGGGGACGTTCGGGGCGCATCGCTGGTGGGCAGTGGTGGCGACGGCCGGGGTGATCTTGGCGGCGGTGTATTTGCTGTGGGCCTACCAGCGGGTGTTCCATGGTGGGACGGGTGCTACGGATCCGCCCGCCGCGGTGCCCGACATACGCTGGCGCGAAGCCGCCGCGCTGGCACCCATCCTGGTGCTGATCGTTTTTCTGGGAATCTATCCGCGACCCGTGCTGGACAGGATCTCCCCCGCAGTCGAAGCCCTGGTGCAACACGTGGAGACACATGTTGACGGCTACGACCATCCGTCCGTCCCCGGCAGCCAAGCACCATGATCGCAGCCGCGCTGTCGCGCCCCGCAACCGTGCTCGCCCAGGTTTTTGTCGAGCCCGCCCCGTCGGTCAACTGGGTGGCCATGATCCCCTACCTCGTCCTCATCGGCGGCGGGCTGGTTCTGCTGACGGTCATGTCGGTGGCGGGACGCTGGCTGCCCGGTTGGTTTGCGGCCTGCTTCACCTCGCTGGTCGGGGTCGGCGCGCTGGGCTCGGCCATGGGCGTCTGGATCAACATCGGCAGCGAAGGGCCGTCGTCAACTCTGTCGGGCGCGGTCGGCATAGACCGGTTTTCGGTGTTCGTGGCCGGCGTGCTGGGCGCGGTGGTGGCGCTGGTGGCGTTGCTGGCCCAGGACTATGTGCGGCGAGAAAAAATCTGGGGCAACGAGCTATATGTGCTGTTGATGCTGTCGGCCGCAGGCGGGGCGATCATGGCCGGCGCCAACGATCTGATTGTGCTGTTTTTGGGGCTGGAGGTGCTGTCGATTGCGGCCTATGTCTTGACGGCGCTGAACCTGCGCAAGTCGTCATCGCTGGAGGCGGGCATGAAATATTTCGTGCTGGGGGCGTTCTCGTCGGCGTTCTTGCTCTATGGCATTGCGCTGGTCTATGGCGCGGTGGGCTCGACCAACCTGGCCCGGGTGTCTGAGTTTTTGGAGGCGGGCGGGTTGGCTGAGGACGGCTTGCTGCTGGGCGGATTCGCCCTGATGCTGGTGGGGCTGTTCTTCAAGATTGCGGCCGTGCCATTCCACGCCTGGACGCCCGATGTGTATCAGGGTTCGCCCACGCCGGTGGTGGGATACATGGCGGCCGGGGTCAAGATTGCCGGGTTTGCGGCGCTGCTGCGGGTGTTCGTGGGGGCGTTCGGGTCATATGGCGATGACTGGCAGCCGATGGTCTATGCCGTGGCGATCGTGACCATGCTGGTGGGTTCGGTGGTGGCGATAGTGCAGGGCGATGTGAAGCGGATGCTGGCGTATTCGTCCATCAGCCATGCCGGGTTCGTGCTGGTTGCGGTGGAGGCGAACTCGACAGACGGGGTTGCGGCGGCGCTGTTTTACCTGGCGACCTATGCGGTGATTGCGGTGGGGAGCTTTGCGGTGGTTTCGGTGGTTGCCGGCTCGAACGCGGAGTCCGGCGCGGGCGGCGAACGGGTGAACCTGTCGGACTATCGCGGCCTGGCCGGGCGGCACCCGGTGCTGAGCGCGGCGTTGCTGGTGCTGCTGTTGGCGCAGGCCGGGGTGCCGTTCACCTCGGGGTTTTTCGCCAAGTTCTTTGTGATCGGGGCGGCGGTTGACGTTGGGTCGTATTGGCTGGCGGTGGTGGCCATGGTGCTGGCGGTTGTGGCAGCGTTCATCTATCTGCGGCTGGTCGTGGCGATGTATCTTTCGGATGGCGCTGATGGTGGCGACGATGAGCCGTCCGGCGTCCCCGCAATATCTGCCTCCCCCCGAGAGCGGTTCGTCATCGCCATCTGCGTCGGCTTCACGCTCGCTTTCGGCATCGTCCCCGGCGTGCTGCACGAGCTGGCTGGCGATGCCGTGCTCTCAATCGTTCCGTAAATCCGCCTCTGGCTTTCACCCTCCGATTTCCCAACCGCCCAAATCTGTCAGCCCGAACCTGTCAGGCAAACTTCTGCGGGGCGGCGGCTAGGGCTTTGGCGCAGTCATAGTGCCAGTCGGTCTTTTTGGGGATGTCGTATTTTCGTAGCTCGCAGTTGGGCGCGGCGGGTGGGTGCTTTGAGTTGTAATACACGATGCGCTCGGCCGAAATCCCGTCGGTCAGCTCGCAGAACAGCGGCACATACACCTTGCTTCCCAGATAGATCACCGGCCCGTCCGCATCGTTTGGCAGCATGTTGAAGTCGGCATAGCTCTCGCTGGGGAGCCTGCGTTTGTAGCGGTCGGGGCCCGAGGCGCCGGGGCTCAAGGTGATGTCATAGTTGGGGATCCAAAAGTCCGAGCGCACCAGTCCCCAGCCCGCCGAGAAGATATAGAAGTTGGCCGGGCCAAAGGTGTGCAGCAGCAGGCGATAGGTCTTGTTGCGGTAGAGTTGGGCCGCAG
>CAZERQ010000041.1:0-2035 GCA_964514465.1 uncultured Acidimicrobiales bacterium | reverse complement strand
ACCCAGACCCGAGCCCGGCTTGCCTTGCGCATCGATTGAGCGATAGAAGCGGTCGAAGATTTTCTCCAGCTGGTCTTCGGGGAGGCCTTCGCCGCGGTCTAGCACTTCGAGCTGCGGGCCGTCTATTTCGATGCGGATGGGTTCGGTTGTGCCGCCCGAGGTGCCCGCGCCCGCGCCGCCGCCCGCGCCCGGGCTGAACTTGATCGCATTCTCCACCAGGTTGCGCACTGCCCGCTCCAGCGCCCGCTCGTGCCCCGGCAGCATCACCGGATTTCGGCTGTGCACCTCTATCTCCAGATGGCTCTGCCCGCGCAAGCGACCGGCAACATTGCCGGCGATCTCAGCCAGCGACACCGGCAGGAATTCCTCTTCGTGATGCGGGTCGGCGCTCAGCTCAATCAGCTCCTCCACAATCTGGGACAGCTCAATGATCTCGCGCTGTATGTCGTCCATCATCTGGGCAACTTCGTCGGGATCTTCAACCAGGTCATCGGCCAGCATCTCGATGTTGGTTCGCAAGCTGGTCAGGGGGGTTCGCAACTCGTGGCCCGCGTCGGCGACGAATTGCTGCTGTTGTTGGCGTGACAGATCCAGCGCCGCCAGCATCTTGTTGAAGCTGTCCGCCAGTCGCAGGACTTCGTCTTTGCTGGGGGCTTGGCCGCGAGCTTTGTTGCGCGCCCGCGGCCGGCGCCCCACTTCAATCGGCGTGCTCAGATCCTGCGTCTGGGCGATGACATCAGCCTGGTGCGCCAGCTGCTCCACCGGCTTCATGGTCCGTCGTCCCAGCAGCCAGCCCACCCCGGCCATGACCGCCATCACAGCCAGCCCCAGCAGAATCGTCCGCCAAAGCAAGTCATCCAAAGCCTTGTCGGTGTCGGCCAGATTGCGGCCCAGCTGGATGGAAAAGCCGTCGTGTATCTGAAAGGAATACACCCGCATCTTGAGCTCGGGCTGGCCCAGCTCGCCGCCGAAGATTCGTGTGGTGAAACCTGGCGGCGCTTCCCCACGGGCAATCAACTCGTCGGCCGGCACAAGCGGGATGGGATAGGGCCCCTGGAGAAACCACAGCACAGCGCGGCCCTGGCTGATCTGCATCCAGATGTCTGACGGAATGAAGATTGGTGCGTCCAGCTGCGCCCGCACCCGGTTGCTCTGGAAGTCCTGGAGCGCTTCTATGAAACTGCTGCGGCCGGATTCGGAAAGCTCGTCCAGGCTGAGCGTTTCGGCTTGTTGCTCCAAGAGTCGGTCGACTTCCTGGTGAAGCTCGTTGGAGGTGATGAGGTAGCCCGCGCCGGCCGAGAGCAGCACCGCCACGATCACCGTGAAGCCAAAGATTATGGTCAGGCGGGTGCTGAGCCTACCGAATCTAGTCATCGCCTGGCTCCTGGCGGGTGCTGAGCCTGCCGAATCTAGTCATCGCCTGAGGCCTTGTCGTCCGGCTCTTTGTCGTCCGGCACCTGGTCGCCCGGCGCCTGGCCGTCCGGCTCTTTAATGATGTAGCCGACCCCGTGGATGTTCTCCAGCAACCGGGGCAGCCCGTCCGCTTCCATCTTGCGCCGCAGATAGCCGATGTGGACGTCCAGCGACTTGGAGCTGGCCGACAGGTCATAGCCCCAGATCCGCTCATAGATTTCCTCGCGCGGCACCACCCGCCCGCGGTTGTGCACCAGCAGCTCCAGGATGTCGAACTCGGTTTTGGTGAGGCTGAGGGCTCGCTCGCCACGCTTGGCTTGGCGGCTGGCCGGATCCACGAACAGGTCGGCTATCTGCATGGCGGCCGGCGGGGTGTCGCTCTCGCCCTCACTCTGGGTGGCGATGACGCTGGTGCGGCGCAGCAACGCCCGGACGCGCGCCAGCAGCTCGTCTCGGGAAAAGGGTTTGGGCAGGTAGTCGTCGGCCCCGGCGTCCAGCCCCTCGACCCGCTCGGAAATCTCGTGGCGCGCCGTGATGATCAAGATGGGTGTGCTGTCGCCCTGTTCGCGCAGGTGCTTGCAGATGGCCAGCCCGCTCATGTGGGGCATCATTATGTCCAACA
>CAZERQ010000040.1:0-6266 GCA_964514465.1 uncultured Acidimicrobiales bacterium | reverse complement strand
TAATCAGGCACTGGCGTCATCTGCCCGGCCTCACCTAGCAGTGCCGGGCCGACACCAACCAGGCATCAGCCCAGACACCAACCGCCCCCTAATCCACCGGTATGATGACAACCTTGCGATAGGGTTCCTCGCCCTCAGATTGCGTCTCTATGCCGTTAATCTCAGCGGCCGTGTCATGCACAATCTTGCGATCGCCGGCATTCATCGGCTCAAGCACAATCTCCTTGCCGGTCTCCTTGGCTTCCCCGCTCACATTGCGGGTGAAATCAGCCAAGGCCTCACGGCGCTTCTTCCTGTAATCGCCCACGTCAAGGCGTATTCTCGGATAGCGCCGGCCCATGATTTCGCTTTGGATGACCGTACTGAGCACATCGTAAAGCGAGGACAAGACCGCCCCGCGGGGGCCAATCAGAAGGCCCAGATCCTCACCTACCACCCTGACTTCAACCAGACCGTTGCTCTGCTCCAGCTTGACTTCGCCCTCCTTTCCGAGGCTCCGGAGCAACCCTTCCAAAAATGGAACGACTATCTCCCCCAGCTCCTCTAGTGTGATTTGGTCTTGGTCTGATTCCATGGCTGTGTCCTTTCCCTGGTTTGGTTTGTTGTGCGCTCTGTTGTTTGAGTTGCTGTTTGATCTGCCGTTTGAACGGTCGCCTGACCTGCCGCCGCCAGACTTCCCGCCGGAACGATCTGAGGACCTGTCGCCAGACCTGCCTTCCCTGGCGCCCGATCTTGAGGATCTGCGCTGGTCGTTCGACTGGCCTCTCCTGTTTCCGCGGGAACCCCTTTGCTGTCGGCTGCGGGGGCTTCTCTGGCTGCGGGGCTTCACCCGGGCCCTGACCCTGGCTTCCAGTTTAACCCGGCCGAAAAGCCCGGTCTTGCCTTCGCTCAGTATCTCGAACTCGGCTTCCTGCTCCCGCACGCCCAGCTTCTCCAGGGCTGTGGTCTTGGCAGTTTCCACGTCCGATTCGGCTACTTCTATCCATTCCATTTATCTGCGTCTCCTTTTGTTGCTTTGTCTTTGCGCCTCCAGCTCCTTTTTGGAAGGCGTTACCCTCCGAGAGGTGCTCTTGGGAGTGCTTTTGCCGGAAGCGCTATTGTTGCTTGCTTTGTTGTTGTTTGTTTCCCTGGTGCTTGGTTTGGTTGTGCCCGCTTTGGCTGCACCTGGGTTTTTGGCCTTGGCGGGTTTTTGGGTTTGACTGTTTGACTTGACGCCGGACGACTTGGCGCTAGACGACTTGGCACCGGCAGACAGGCTGCTGGCAGGTTTGGTTGCGGCGGCCTTTGGGGGAGTGGGCTTGGGTCGGTTCGGCTTGACCGATGTGGGCCTGATGCGGCCGTGCACTCGGTTGTCCTGCTGCTGGGGAGCCCCGAACAGCTGTCCCAGCAATCCCTTGGGGGCCTCGCCGGTTCCACCTGTCGCTTTTCGGCTGGCGCCGCTTTCTGACTCCCCGTCTGACCCCTCGTCCTGTCCGCCATTCCCGCCGTCACCCTGGCTCTCCTCCAGCTCGGCTTGCTGTGCGCTTCGTATCTTCTCCTCCTCGTTCCAGGGCTTGTATACCCTGCGGGTGATGAACGCCTGCTGCCCGATGCCGATGGCGCTGGTGGTGATGAAATAGACGATCAGGCCGGCCGGCAGAGTGAAGGAGATGACCGGCAAGAAAATGGGCAGCACACGCATCAGAGTCTTTTGCATCGGATTGATTTCAGCATCCGGATTGCGCCCTGCAATTTGGCGCTGCTGGACAAACCCCAAGACCCCCACCAGCGCAACCATGAGCAAAAACGGCAGCGCAACCAGCAGGGATTCAGACAGCGCTGCGCTGGGCGAAAACGACAGATCCATCCCCAGCCACAGCATTTCGGTGGTGCTCTCCAGGGCGATGTCCAACTCGCTGCCATCGTCCAGATACCTCGGGTTGAAGGTTGAGTCAAAGAAGTCGGGATCGACATTGACCGGGTTGGCCGGATTGCACTCGGCCGCTTCAGCCACAGGTGCCTGGACATTTTCCCCCACACCACCACCGAAACACTGCGAAGTCACGCTGCCCAGACTCTTGCCCAAATCGCTGGCCCTTCGGGTCAGGCCCCGCAACACCTGATACAGCACCAAGAAAACGGGCGCCTGGGCCAGCAGCGGCAAACAGCCCCCCAGCGGATTGATCTTGTGTTCGCGGTATAGCGCCTGGAGCTCAACGTTGAGCTGGGCGCGGTCGTCCTTGTATTTCTTTTGCAGGGCCTTCATCTGCGGCTGAATGCGGCGCATCTCCAGCATCGATTTGGTGCCCCGCACGGTCAGGGGAGTGAAGATCAGGCGAACCGACAGGGTCAACAAGATGATCATGACCCCATAGGACGGCCACAGGTCATAGAAGAACTCCAGCACATCGGCCAGAAAATCAAACATCGGCGGCCTCCCTCACAGCACTCTCCCGTTGCGGCACCGGATCATAGCCATGGCCGCCGCCGGGGCGACAGCGACCGAGACGCCTCAAGGCATAGGCCCATCCCCTCCAAAATCCGAACTCGCCGATGGCTTCGCTGGCATACACAGAACAGGTGGGCTCAAACCGGCAGACCCTGTGCCGTCCAGCCGTGGCGCTCTGGTAGGCCCGGATGAGCTTGAGTGAGATTTTCTGCGCCGCCGACCTGTCAGCCAAAACAACATCCATGTGATTTATCTCCCGCTTTCGTGCACGGGATTGCCGCGCGCTTGCTCGCCGCGACCTGATTCGTCATTCCCTGCATCGCCATGCGCCGCCTTGCGTTCCAGCTTACCCAGAGCCCGCTGGACATACTGCGACAGCTCGCCATAGCTCCAGTTGTGGATCCGCTTGCGCTCGGTCGCGGTGGTTCCTTTGGCTTCGGGGCTGGGCCAGATGCCGACCAGATAGTCCCCGGCCGGGAAAAATCCAGCGTCAGCGCCCCCGGCGCACTCCTCAAACACAGCCCGCAGCTGGCGGCGCAGCCGATTGCGGACCACAGCGCTACCCAGTCCCTTGCCGAGGGCATAAGCCACCCGCCGCTGGTTGGCCGCCCGCTGGTCGGCGCTCTGTCGCTCGCCCACCCACTGCTCACCCACACGCCGCCCAGGCGCGCCGACATCAACCCGCGCAGAATCGGTTGGGCCGGGCTCGCAATAGCGCAGCCACAGCGGGCCTGAGCGCACCGTCATACCGTGCTGGCTCAATCTGGCAAAATCCGAGCGGAGCTTGATGCGCCCAATTAGGCCGACAGCCGCTTCCTTCCCCTGGTTCTGCGGGCATTGATGATCGCCCGCCCGGAGCGGTCAGACATGCGCTTGCGGAATCCGTGCCGCCTGGCTCGCCTTCTAACTTTCGGTTGGTAAGTCCGTTTCATTTTCCGTAATCCTCCTTGCAGAACGTATACATATGGGTGCCGAACTTTTGTTGGACAACTCTTCCCCGTCTGTCCAGCCTACCAGCAACTGCATGGTTTGCAACAATCCGGCGCCAAAAAATTTCTGCGGGGATTTTGCGGCAGCCATCCCAAACACGGCCGGGGCCAGACGCGGACGGGACCAGACCCAAACACGACCGGGGCCAGACCCAACCACGACCGGGGCCAGACCCAAACACGACCGGGACCAGACCCAAACACGGCCGGGACCAGACCCAACCACGACCGGGACCAGACCCAGGCCCAACCACAACCCGGGCCAAGGCGATGGCTGTCATTCCAGACACGGCCTCCGTCAAAGTTTTCCACTGAGATTTCCACAGTGTGCATATCGCAAATCCGCCCGTGGCCAGCTCCCCCAGAGCCCGCCGCGGCCAACCAGAATCTCAGCCGGCCAGAGCTGAGCCATCGCATCCATCCACACAACGCAATTCCGACCATGCAACTGCACTTGCCGAAATCCGCCCACTTGCTCATTTTTTCCCAACCAAAACTTTTGATTTTTCAGCGAATAATTTTTGGGCGCGTTCGTCCCTGTGCAGAACACAGAAAAGGCCACTAATATTTTGAACTCACACAGAGATTTTCACCACCCCACCGAGAGCTAGAGCAACCACCAACCACCGTCAACACAAGTCGCAAGAACCCGCCCGCCACGCAAAAAAGTTTTCCACAGGTCCGAGCCGCCATCTGAACTGTCGCTGGACTGAGCCGCAGCCGAGTCGCCCTGACCGGATTTGGCCAGACTTCAGCCTGACTGAATTTGGCCAGACCGATTTTGCTTTGCGTTGTGGCGGGGGATTGCCTTGTGATGGAACATAAAGGAATATAGGGACAAGCATGACAATAGAGAACAGCCAACTGTGGCAGCGGGTCTCCCTCGACCTGCAACAAGAAGTAGGCCAGGCGCGCTGGATGAGCACCTTCGCTCGCACAACCCTGGTTGAGGGCACCGACAGACCTGCTGAGGGCACCGACAGACCTGCCACCCCGGACGCCGGCAAATCCGGCACCGGTTCCAAAACCGAGACCGACAAAGACACCGGCACCGGCACCGGCGGCAAAAAAACCGCCGCCGGCAAAACTACCACCCCCAAGACCGCCACCGCCAAAACAACCAAAGCAAAAGCCGGCGCCAAGAAAAAACCCGGCGCCAAAAAACCCAGCACCAAGAAGGCCGACGCCAACACCGCCAAAGACGCCGCCGCCCGAGCCGCCAAGCAGCCCGCCAAACAGCCAACCAAGCCACCAGCCAACCAAGCCACCAACCAACCTGGCCCGGAGCACATACACTTCCAGCTGGTCACGCCCAACAAGGTAACCCGCGACAACATCGTGTCAAATCACCTGCCTGACATACGCCGACTGATTGCCAAGCACTGCCAGGTGGACAACGACAAAGTCAGCCTTGACATCCAGATTGGGCGGACGCGGACCGGGCGGACGCGGGCGAACCAACCGCGGGCGAACCAGAAACAAGGCGACCAGCTGCCCCCGCCCACGGACTTTGCGGCCACGCTGCCCTTTGAACTCGACCGCGGCGAACCCGACAGCCGCGAACCCGGCGGGGAGCCCAGCAGCGAGCACCCCAGCGGCGACCACCCCAACAGCGACCACCACCCGGGTGGCCACGGCCTCGGCGAAGGTCTGGAAGCAAGCCAAGCCAACCATCCGAGCCAGGCCGCCAACACATCCCAAACCGCCCCGCCAAACCAAAGCACAACCCACCCAAACCAGAGCACAACCCCGCCAAACCAAACCGACCCCAACCGCTTCAACCCCCGCTTCACCTTCGACAACTTCGTCAGCGGCAGCACCAACCGCTTCGCCTACCAAGCCACCCTGGCCGTCGCCGAACACCCCGGCCAAAGCTACAACCCCCTGTTCATCTATGGCAACGTCGGCCTGGGCAAAACCCACCTGCTCCAAGCCACCGCCAATTTCATGTCGCGCTATTATTCCCAGATGCGTGTCCGCTATGTCTCAACCGAAACCTTCCTCAACGACTTCTTGGCCGCCATCCGCAAAAAGCAAGGCGACAAGTTCCGCGAGAAATATCGTCAGCTGGATGCGCTGATCCTGGACGACATCCAATTCCTGGAAGGCAAGGAGTCCACCCAGGAGGAGATTTTCCACACCTTCAACTATCTCTATGAGAACAAAAAGCAGCTGGTCATCTCATCTGACCGCCCGCCCGATTCGCTGCAGACCCTGGAAAACCGCCTACGCAGCAGGTTCAAGTCTGGCCTGATCACCGACATCCAGCCGCCCGAGGTGGAGACCCGGCTGGTGATTTTGCAGCTCAACGTCGACCACCACAACAAGCTGCGTGAGTCGCTCAACCGTCCGCCGACCCGGGTGCCAGATGACGTGCTGGGGTTCATCGCCGAGAACTTCAAGGAGAACGTGCGCGAGCTGGAAGGCGCGCTGACCCGGGTGCTGGCGCACGCCGAGATAATGGGGGTCAGCCCGACTTGCGAGACGGCCGCCGAGCTGCTGGGGGATCTGATGTCGCACAGCCCGGTGCAGCTGCCCAGCGCGAAGGAGATTATCCGTCTGGCCACCGAGGTGTTCGAGGTGAGCGAGGAGAAGCTGACGGGCAAGAGCCGGATTCAGGGACTGGTCACGGCCAGGCACATCACCATGTATGCCATCCGTGAGCACACCGACCTGAGCTATCCCGCCATCGGCGAGTTCTTCTCGGGCCGGGATCATTCCTCGGTCATGCATGCGGTGGCCAAGATCAAGCGATCGATGAAGGAGAACGAAACCACCTATCGTGATGTGCTGAACCTGACCAGCAAGATCAACGCCGCCCGACGCTCAGCCAAGCTGAAGACCGCGGC
>CAZERQ010000039.1:0-3851 GCA_964514465.1 uncultured Acidimicrobiales bacterium | reverse complement strand
TCCAGCATGAACACGTTGATGCGGATGTCCTGTTTGGTGCAGCGCATCACTTCGGCCAGGGTTTTGTCGACCGTCTCACGGGTCGGCGGATAGGCGAAGCGCGGCTCGCCCCGGCTGGTCAGGTGCGCGGTCGGCTCGCCGTCGGTGATCATTATGATCTGGCGGAAGCCCGACTTGTCGGACAGCATCTGGCGGGCCAGCATCAGGGCGTGCTGCATGTTGGTGCCGTGCACATAGTCCCACTGGACGGACGGCAGATCCTGCACCTTGATCTCGGTGGCGATGTCGCTGAAGGTAACGATGCCGAGGTAGTCCCGGGGGAACTTGGTGGCGATCAGCGTTCCCAGCGCGGTGGCCACCTTCTTGGCGGGCAGGAAGTTGCCGCGCATGGGCATCGACAGCGACAGGTCCAGCAGCAGCACCGTGCTGGAGCGCACCAGATTTTCTGACTGCTCGATTTCGAAGTCCTCGGGGGTGAGACGGATGGGTATGGCGGTGCCTGTGCCGACCGAGCCGCCTGCGCCCGAGTTGCCGCCCGCGCGTTCGCTGGCCGCGCGCTCGCCGCTGCCGCGCACAATCGCGTTGCGTATCGTCCGCTCAATATGCAGGTTGAACGGGTCGCCCCACTCATAAGGCTTGGTGGTGAACTCCTTTTCGTGGCTCTGTCCGGTGGTGTGATGCTCGTGGCCACCGAAGCGGTCCTGACTCAGCCGGGCAAACAGATCCGCCAGGGCGTGCTGGCCCAGACGACGGATGGCCTTGGGCGTCAGCTCGTATTCCCCGTGGACGTTTTCGATCAGACCTTCCTCCTCCAGCTTCTTGGCTAGCTGGCTGAGCTGTTGCAGGCTGTGCGCCGACTCGTCGTCCAGCAGCTGTTTGGCGCGCTCTATGTCAACGTCAGCCAGAGCCCCGGGGTGCCGGGCGTTTTGGAGCAGGTTTTCCAGCTGGTCGATGTCGCCCAGCTCGGACATCATGCTCATGGCGTCGGGGAAGTTCAGCGGGTCGACGCCCGAGAAGTCATAGCCGCTACCCCAGCCCTGACCGGGGAACATCTGCTGTAGGTTCTGGGCCAGCTGGTTGACCTGCCAGTTGAAATCCATGTCCCCGAGAAGCTGCTGGGCGAGCTGATCCATCTGGGCGCGCTGCTCGTCTGACATCGAATTCATCAGGGCCTGCATGGCGGCCATGCGCTGGGCCAGGTTCTCCAGCAGCTCGTCCAGGCTCTGGGGATTTTCGGGGAAGAAGTCGCCGAAGCGATCCATGAAGTTTTGGAAGTCCGGCTCCTCGCCGCGTTCGCGCTGCTCCAGCATTTTGTTCAGCTCAGACATCATCTCGTTGATGCGGGACATGTCCCCGGGTGTCATGTTCTCGACTTGCTGGGTGAGTTGGCTGACCATGTTCTCCATCAGCTGCTGGCGCAGTTCGGACAGCAGTTCATAGAAGCGGCGCTCGGCTTCGTGGGAGGTGAATTCGTAATTCTCAAGTTGGCGCAGCTGGCCGGCGAGGTCGGGCGGCAGCATGTCGAGCTGCAGTTGTTTTTTGGCGATGCGGTGGAAGTTGTCGGGGGTTTCGTCTTCGGTTGCGTCCGTGCCGCCGGCCGCCGTGCCCTCGCCCGTCTCGTCGTCCGCGCCTGCCTCGCCTCCGCCCGCATCACCCGCGCCCGTCTCGTCGTCCGCGTCTCCGTCCGCGCCCACATCACCACCACTCGCGGGCTGCCCCAAGTTCTCCAGGTTCTGTCGCTCCGCCTCCACAATGTCGCGCAACTCCTTGGCCACATCGTCATAGAAGCCGTCCAACTTGTGCTCGCTCAGCAACTCCTGGCGCCGCTGCCGCAGCCGTTCCATTATCTCCTGCAGACCGACAATGCGCTCGCCGTCCTGCTCAAATCCGTGCCGCAGCATCCGCCGCAGAGCCGACATCGGATCGCCGTGATATAAAAGGTCGTCTCGCAACTCGGCCAGGATGTCCAGCGCCGAAGGGTCAAAGCCAGCCTGCGTGCCGTCCCAGCGCGAGTATACGTGGGCCTGGTCGGTCTTGGTCTTTTGCCGTTGCCGCAGCCGCCACAGTGCCATATGTCTTAACCTAGCGGTTTTGTTCCGGCGGCATCGGCGGTGGTGTTCTTTTTTTGATGGCGGTTGCGCGCCTCGTCTCGCGTAGCCTGTCCCGTCCCGCGCGGCGGCACTCCCGTCCAGCGAGGCGGCCTAGTCCGTCCCGTCCCGTTCGATCTGCGCGGCGGCCGTCTGCAATATAACGTATGCCTCGGCCGAGGCGGGCCAGCCGGCATAGTGCGCCAGATGAACCACCCACTCCATCAGCTCGTCCTTGCTGAGGTCGCCCAACTTGAGCGCGGCTGCGATGTGGTGCGGCAGGGCTTCGGCCGAGCCTCGGGTGGCAATGGCGGTCAGCGTGATCAGGCGGCGCTCCCGGCGGGTCAGGCCCGGGCGCGACCAGACATTTTTGAACAGCCCGGCGGTGAACTGCATGTATGGATCACCCAGGCTCTCGGGCGGCTCGTTGGCCATCACATCACGCCAGATCTGCTGGATTTCCTCCGGGGTTTGCGGGACCTGGGATGGCTGGGATGGGGGCTGGACGGGTGTCGGGTCGGGGTCAGGAGATTGGGTCATGGTAAAATCATAGTTGCTGGATTTGGGGTCAGCCGGCCGAAAATGTCAGACCCCCCTGCTATAAATTAAAAGAGTCTTCAACGGGAGGTTTGAAGTATCCCCGACAACAGCCACAAGGTATCCCCGAGAGGACAGAAAATATTCCCGACACATATAATTATTCCCGACAAGTAATCTATTCCCGACAAATAATGTATCCCCAACCGAGGATTTGAAACATCCCCGAGGGGAGAGTTTCTAGCCAGGGCTCACAGCCCCAGAGCTTGCTATTTTTGGGTCAGCCGCCCACTGGATTTTGGGCCGGCCCCATACGTTTTCTAAGGCGTCCACGCCTTTGCTATTGCGACTTCGCCCACCCGCGCCATCGCCGCGGGCAAAGCAACATCGCTGCGGGCGGCAGTCGCCGAACACATACACCCACAAGCAAAGGACAAAGCCAATGCAACAAGAAACAACCAACAATTCCAGCGTCCGCCCCAGCGACATCGCCAACGGAGGGGACGACAACACGGCCAGCGTCAGCGCGGCCAACACCAGCGCGATCGACGCCAACGCGGTCAACGGCAGCTTCATCAGCCGCCAAAAGCAGCTGACCCAGATCGTGGTCGAGCTGTCCGACCCAGACCGAAGCGAGGTCTTCCCGCTCATCGCGGGCGTGGCTTCGTTGGACGAATCCGAAATCACGCTGTATTTCCCGGCGCAGCCTCCCACCAGCGTGGTGAGCGACCTGCTCGAGTTCGTGGCGCCCAAAGATTGGGAAGCCATCGTGGTCGTGGCCGAGGGGCTGGCGCACAGCCAGGAGGAAGGCAGCCAGGACGTGACCATCGGCTATGGGCTGGGGCGCCACGGCGAGGAAGTGTCGGTGCTGCGACCCGAGGGAGAGGACATGATGGTGAGCACCCTGCCTTGCGAAGGGCGGGTGCTGGACTGCTGCCGCCGCGTGCTGAAGCTGCCGACCCCGCCCGCCAAAAAGGACACGGTCGAGCTGATCATCTCGGCCTGGCTCGGACGGGTTCTCACCAGGGCGGCCTTCGGCATCGAAAACCCGACTCCCGGTCTGGTAAAGTTGCTGGACGCCATCGCCGGGGCGAGCGAGTCCGGCGGCTCCGAGGATCCCGGGGAGCTGGACTGGTGGGCAATCGCCGGGCTTCACCCGCTGGTTGACGATGAAGACGGACTGCTGACTCCCGCCGAACTCGGCCTTCAGGTGCGGGCACTTTGCGC
>CAZERQ010000038.1:0-3197 GCA_964514465.1 uncultured Acidimicrobiales bacterium | reverse complement strand
CCTCCACCCCCGCCCACCGACACCTCCTTGTTCAACCGCTTAGACAAATGCAGCCCCTCCAGCACAAACTCCACCCCCGAAGCCACCAGCGCCGGCTCAGCCAACTCCGCCTCGCCGAACCCCAACCCGCGCAACGCCTGCGCCATCGCCGCCATGTCCTTCACCAGCTGCCCATACGACTCCACTGCCACACCGTCGCCCGCGCAAAAGCTCACGTCCTCTGTAAACGCCTCGGCCACCGCCGCGCAATGGCTCGGGTCGCAGCTGCGCCTGAACACGTCCAGCACAGCCGTCTTCACCAAATGGCCGATCACCTCGCCGTCGCGCTCCTCGTCCAAAAGCTCCAGCTCAATCTTGCCCGCGGTCGACGGGGTCAGCTGCGCCAGGTCACACATCCTGGGCACCGCCAGCCGCTCGTCCCGAAGCAACGCCCGGCGCACCGCGCTCGCAGCCAGCATCTCATAGTTCGCCACCGACAGCCGCACCGACACGCCCGAACGCTGGTTGACGTGCTGGCTCTGGCGGGCCTGCTGGCTGATGCCCACCACAACCTCGGCCATGAAATCGGGCACCCGCACCTCCACCTCGTCCGACACGAACGGCCGGGCCTCCTGGTCAACGATGTCAATCTCAATGTCGGCCGAGCGGGGATAGTGGGTGCGGATCTGGGAGCCGAAGCGGTCCTTGAGCGGGGTGATGATGCGGCCGCGGTTGGTGTAGTCCTCGGGATTGGCCGACGCCACCAGCAGCAGATCCAGCGGCAGACGGATGCGATAGCCCCGGATCTGCACGTCCCGTTCCTCCAGCACATTGAGCAGGCCCACCTGGATCCGCTCGGCCAGATCGGGCAGCTCGTTGATTGCGAATATGCCACGGTGCGAGCGCGGCACCAGCCCGTAATGCATGGTCAGCTCGTCCGACAGATAACGCCCCTCGGCCACCTTGATGGGATCCACCTCGCCAATCAGGTCGGCGATGGAAGTGTCGGGTGTGGCCAGCTTCTCGCCGAGGCGGTCGCTGCGGTGGATCCAGACGATCTCGGTGCTGTCGCCGTGGGTTGCGACCTGCGCCTTGCCGTGCGCTGAAACGGGGTTGAAGGGGTTGTCGTGCAGCTCGCCGCCGGCGATGGCGGGCAGCCACTCGTCCAGCAGGTTGGTCAGCGAGCGGATCATGCGGGTTTTGGCTTGGCCGCGCTCGCCCAAAAAGATGATGTCGTGGCCGGCCAGCAGAGCGTGCTCCAGCGCCGGGATGACCGAGGCCTCATAGCCGAACACCCGCGGGAAGATGTCTTGTTGCTGTGCGATGGCCCGGGTCAGGTTGCGGCGCATCTCCTCTTTGACGCTGACGTCTCGCCATCCGCTCTGGCGCAGCTGCCCCAGGGTGGTGGGCAGGTTGGTTGGTGGGTTGGCTGGCGTCGCCGCGCCCGCGCCGCCTGAGTCCGCGCCCGCCGTGTCGTTGTTGTCGTCTGTCGTGTTCATGTCTGTTGTCTATATATAATTAAGGTCAAGCTCATAGAATAATCTAGCTTCCCAAAAATTTCTTTGCGGGTGTAGTTCAATGGTAGAACCTCAGCCTTCCAAGCTGATGATGCGAGTTCGATTCTCGTCACCCGTTCGCACCTCCTGTCCATACCTCCGTCCGCCGCGCCACCCCGCAACCCCCGCCACCCGCGCAACCCAACCCCAACACCACCCCAACCCAGGAGACCCACCATGCCAATGCCAACCGACATTCCCATCGTCGACACCATGATCGGCTTCCCCCGCAAGAACTTCGAGCTATACGACTTCATCCGCAAGCAGACCAAAGACTCCGAGTCCAAGGAGGATTTCGAGTTCCCCGTGGAATACATGTTCAAGAACGTCCCCAAGGAGCTCTATGGCGCCGACGCCGACCCAGCCGACGTCACCCTGGGCGAGATGGACCGCTTCGGCATCGAGGTCGGCATGGTGAGTTGCGAGGACGAGGACGGACAGCAGGCGCTCAAGCGGCACCCCGACCGGTTCGTGCCGACCTGCAGTGTCGACCCCAATGATGTGATGGGCTCGGTGCGCAAGCTCGACCAGCTGCATAGCGAGTGGGGCATCCGCTCGACCTCGGCGTTCCCGGCGGGCTGCTTCCCGCAGGTGCCCATTGACGACCCCAAGTTCTATCCCATCTATGCCAAGTGCGTGGAGCTGGACATTCCGATTTTCGTGTGCGCCGGCGTGCCCGGGCCGCGCCTGCCGTTTGACTGCCAGCACGTGGAGCGCATCGACCGGGTGATGTATGACTTCCCCGAGTTGGTGTTTGTGACCCGACATGGCTGTGAGCCCTGGGAGCAGCTGGCCATGAAGCTGATGCTGAAGTGGCCGGGCCTGCATTATTCCACCTCGGCCTTCGCGCCCAAGCATTATCCCAAGGCCATCATCGACTATGCCAACACCCGCGGCGCCGACAAGATCATCTATGCCGGCTATTTCCCCATGGGGCTGTCGCTGGAGCGGATCATGGGTGATATGCCGCAGGTGCCGTTCCGTGATCACGTCTGGCCCAAGTTCTTGTCCGAGAATGCGCGCCGCATCTTGAAGCTTGACTGAGCTCGTAGCTGACACCCCGCCCCATCTCGCCGAGCTGCGCCAACTGCTGGGCCGCCGCTGCGATTTGGATCCGCCCGAGATAACCGACGAACGAGGACTGCACACCGCCCGGCCGCTGTGCGTGGCATATCCCGAAACCACCGCCGAGCTGTCGCAGATCCTGGCCGTGGCCAACCGCGGGCGCATACCGGTCGTGCCTCTGGGTGGCAACACCGGGCTTTGCGCCGGGGCCGCCGCCTGGCCGCCGTCGCGGTGTCTGATGCTGAGTCTGTCGCGGCTGCGCCAGGTGCGCGCCTGCGATGAGGTCAACTTTTCCATCACGGCCGAGGCCGGGCTGACGGTGGCTGAGGTGGCGGCTGCGGCCGAGCGCGCCGGCATGTATTTTCCGCTGCGTTTCGGGGCGGACGGGGCGGCCCAGATCGGCGGTGCGGTGTCGACCAATGCGGGCGGCAGCGGGGTGCTGCGCTTCGGCGGGGCTCGGGAGCTGGTGCTGGGGTTGGAGGTGGTGCTAGCGGACGGACGGGTGCTGTCGCAGCTGGAAGGTCTGCGCAAGGACAACACCGGCTATGACCTCAAGCAGCTGTTCATCGGATCCGAAGGCACGCTGGGGGTCTGTTC
>CAZERQ010000037.1:0-3437 GCA_964514465.1 uncultured Acidimicrobiales bacterium | reverse complement strand
CGATGGGTTCCGACAAACAACGTTATGAAAGTTGGGAGGCGGCGCACGATCCTGACAGCCCGGTGATGCCGGCAGCGACCGTGGTGGTGGTGCGGGATTGGTTGGCTGGGGGCGGCGAGAGCGCGGGCGGTGAGAGCGCGGGCGGCGAACAGCTGGAAGTGCTGATGCTGAAACGTGCGGCGCAGCTGAAATTCGGGGGAGGCACCTGGGTGTTCCCCGGCGGCAAAGTGGACGACATAGACCGACAGGATGCCGAAGTTGCCAGCGCAGCCGAGTCCGCCAATCGGGATTATCTGGCGGCGCAGCTGGCCGGAGTGCGCGAGGTCAAGGAGGAAACCGACTTGGAGATTGACCCCGCCAAGCTAGTCTGTCTGTCGCATTGGGTGCCACCGCCGATCGCCCCCAAGCGCTATGCCACCTGGTTCTTTGTGGCCGAGGCTCCGTCTGGCTGCGACATCGCGGTGGACAACAGCGAGATCGTGGACTATCGCTGGGCCACACCCGGCCAGGCGCTGAAGCTGCGGGACCGAGGCGAGTTGGATATGTTGCCGCCTACGTTTGTGACCCTGACAGAGCTGTCGGACTGCGCCAGCGTGAGCCAGGTTTTGGGGTTGGCCCGGAGCCGGCCGCCGCCATTGTTTGCCACCAAGATAGCTTCGCTGGGCGATGCCGCCGTGTCGCTTTGGGAGGGCGATGCCGGCTATGAAAGCGGGGACGCCCAAGCCGACGGGCCGAGGCACAGGTTGGTGATGTCAGACAAGAACTGGCAGTATCAGCGCAGTCTGGGTTAGCGGGGGTGGGGTCAGCGGGGCGCGAGTTTGAGTCAGTGGCGCGGGCTCGGGTTAGCGGAACAAGTCTTCGTTGGGGTGGCGCACGATGGTGTTGATGACGCCGGGGCTGTCGTCTTCGTCTGTGCTGTCGTCTGCATTGCCGTCGATAAGCCAGTCCGCCGGCACCCCGCGAACGACCGCCGCGGGAATGTTGTCGGCCTTGCCCATCACCAGCTCGGCCGCGCCCGCCAGCTCGTCCACCACCGCCACTTCGGTCACCGCCAGCTCCCGCTGGTTGGTGTCCAGTTCGCCGCGCAAGTCCAGAATCGGCACGATGCCCGCGCAGCCGATGGCCACATCACACAGGCCGCGCCGCCAGGGTCGCCCGAAAGTGTCCGACACGATTACCGCCAGGCGCCGCTGGGTCAGCTTGAAAATCCCCGAGCGGATTCTTTGGGCCGAGCGGTCGGGATGGCGGGGCAGCAGGGCGAGCTGTCCGTCGGGCACGTTGGACTGATCCACGCCCGCGTTGGCGCAGACGAACCCATGGGCTGTTTCGGCGATGATGAGCTCACCGCGCCGGCGCAGTATTCTGGCTGACTCCCGGGCGATGACTTGTTCGGCTTGGCGTGCCTGTTCGCTTGGGTCGCCCGCCAGATCCACCAGCCGGCCTTCCGCTTTGGAGACGATCTTTTGGGTGACCACCAGGACGTCGCCGTCGGCCAGTGGGGTGTCGGCTTCGGCTGCCTTGACGATGAGCTCGGCCAGGTCTTGGCCCGGCGCGACTTCGCCGATGCCGCAGATGGGGAATATCTCAAGTTTCATGGGCGTGGGGTCGGGCGACTGGGCGTGGGGTCGGGCGGCTGGGCTGGCGGTCATGAAATCCCGAAGGCCAACTCGGCCAACTTGCGGGACACGCCGGGCTGGGACATGTCGGTGGGCGTCACCACACAGCGCACTCCCAACTCCTCCACCGCACCGGCTTCGTGGGCGTCGGCCGTGTCGATGATGAGCGTGTGGATCAGCCCCTCATACCACTGAGCCACGCCCACACTGGACGGCTGCGACCCGAGCTCCGACATCAGCCGGTCGGCTGGGCCCTTGAGCGCTCGCCCGTCGATCAGCGGAGAGATGGCCGCCACCGACCGACCCTGCGAGAAGCGCCGCGCCAACGCCTGGCGGATTCCCCCGAGCGCCAGCAGAGGCCCAATGGACACCACGGGATTGGACGGGGCTATCACCACCGCATCGGCTGTCTCCAGTGCGGCCAGTGCCTCGGGGGTGGGCTGGGCGGTGTCGGCGCCCACGAAACGCACCGACTGCACGGCCACATCGTGGCGCAGCTTGACGAAGTATTCCTGGAAGCCGACCTCTTGGGACGCGCCGGTGGGGTCGGGTGCGGCGGAGTCAGAAGCAGGCGTGCCGGACAGCACCAGTCGGGTCTCGACCCGGTCGTTGGACATCGGCAGCACGGCAATGCCCACCCCGTTCGCCTGCGCCAACTGAGTGGTGATGTCAGTCAGGCTGTCCCCTTGGCTCAGCCGATGCGTGCGGAACATGTGAGTCGCCAGATCCTTGTCGCCCAGGTTGAACCAGGCCTCGCCGCCGAGCTCTTTGAGCCGACCCATGGCCTGCCAGGTCTCGTCTCGCAGTCCCCAGCCGGTCTCGGGGTTAATTTGGTCGGACAGGGTATAGATGATGGTGTCTATGTCTGGGCTGATGTGCAGTCCGTGCAGCACGGTGTCGTCTCCGCAGTTGACCACCGCCGCCAGATCCCCGGGCGCGCAGACTTGCTGTGCCCCCAGCAAAAACCGGGCAGCCCCGACCCCTCCGCACAGCACCGCGAACTTGGTCATCTTGGTGCGGCCGTTTGGTTGGGCAATTTAAGGGGATTATATACAATACTTACCACTCTGCTGTTTTGCTCTGTTTTGTGGGGAAATTCGCGTAAATGTCTGACCTCTGTTGTATTGTAGTTTACATGGCTAAAAGGAGAGCAACAGAGGGTGCTGTTGGGGTGTTTCGGACGTTTCGTTGTGCTGGGAAGTTGTCGCCGGCTGGGCATCGCCGGCTGGGGGAGGTGTTGGGGATGTGCTGTGGTCTTTACAACGCCATGTTGGAGGAGTTCCAGACGAATTATCGCCGCTGGCTTGCTTTGGGCGGGGAGTGCTCGGGGGTTGCCAAGCCGAAGCTGAAGTCGTATTTTGATTTTTGCGGGGAGTTGACGTCTTTTCGTTCGGAGATCGAGGGGTGGGATAGTCTGACTTCGCGGATTCCTAGGGGTGTGGCGGCTCGGTTTGTTCGGGCTAGGGACAGGTTCTTGGGCGGACAGGGCGGCTATCCCCGGTTTCGTGCCAGGAGGCGGTGGCGGTCGGTGTCGATTGAGGATGTGGCTGCGGGTATGGTGTGTGCTCCGGGTGAGGGTGGCCGGTGGTGGACGTTGCATGTGAAGGGTCTGCCGAAGATCAAGTTCTACGGCCGGCGTCTGGCAGGCGATATCAAGACTGTTCGGGTTGTGCGGTCGGCTTTGCGTGTGGAGGTCCAGTTGGTGTGCGCTGTGGAGGTGGAGATACCCGAGCATTCCGGTGGTGTGGTCGGGGTGGACATGGGTGTGTCTAAACGGATGACCCTGTCTGATGGGAATGTTGTGCCGAGGCGGATGCAGAC
>CAZERQ010000036.1:0-5507 GCA_964514465.1 uncultured Acidimicrobiales bacterium | reverse complement strand
AAGATGTGTGAGATCGGGCCGGCCGATGAGCTGTATGAGCGGCCGCTGCATCCCTACACCGAGGCGTTGCTGAATTCCATTCCGCATCCTGACCCGGCGCACCAGGTCAGCCAGCAGGCGCTGGAGGGGGATCTGCCGTCGCCGATTGATCCGCCTTCGGGGTGTCGCTTTCGGACGCGGTGCTCGCGGGCCCAGGATTTGTGTGCGCAGGAGGAACCGGAGATACGGGAGCTGGCGCCGAAGCATTATGTGGCGTGCCATTTCCCGCTGTCGGTTGGGTCGGAGCCGGTTGCTGGTGCGCCTGCCGCCGCTGAGCCTGTCGCCGCCGTCCCGTCTGACGCGCCCGCCGCCTCGTCCGTCGCTGCCGCCGCTGCCCCGGCGCGCTAAAGTTTTTAAAATCCCGCTGCGAAAATCAGCTATTATTTTCTAAACGCAAAATTGACACGCAAAATTGACGAAAAAACCAAGCAAAAAAACCGACTCAAACTCAACCTGAAAACCACCAACAAAATCCAACCAAAAACCCAACCCAAGAATCCAATCCAAAAATCCACCAAGGAGCTAAACCATGTTCACAATCACAAAATCCAAGCCCAAGCTGCTGGCCAAGTCCAAGTTGCTGGTCGCACTGGCCCTGTTCGTGTCGCTCGCCATGTTCGCCGCCTCCTGCGGTTCAGACGATGACGACACCTCAACCGGCGACCCCGGCTCAAGCGATGTCGTCACCGGCGACGCCGAAGCACCCTCGGGCGATGATGGCTCCGGCGGCGATGGCGGCACTGACGGCGGCTCCGGCGGCGGCGACATCACCACCACGACCACCGAACCGCCCCTGGTCGCAACCGGTGAAGGCTGCACCGCCGACCGGCAAGGCGGCGAGATCACAATGGGCGTGTTCTCCGAGACCGCCGGGTTGGATCCGACCGTCTCGTCCGGCTCGGGCGTGACCGGAATGATCGAGCTGATGACACTCTATGACATCCTGATCCGCTATGACAAAGCCACCGGCGAATATGTGCCGCACCTGGCCGAGTCGCTCGAGTCAAATGACGACTTCACCGTCTGGACGCTCAAGCTGCGCCCCGGCGTCACCTTCGGCAATGGCGACCCGCTGAATGCCGAAGCCGTGATCGCCAGCATGGATCGCTGGTGGAATCTGGATCCGACCGTGGGCCAGCGCAACCAGTCAAACGCCTTTGTGTCGTTCATCTCCAACATGGAAGCCACCGACGACCTGACGGTGGTGTTCACCCTGGATGAGCCGTGGGGCACCTTCCCCTACACCCTGGCCGATGAGCCCGGCATGATCGTCAACGTCAACGCCATCCCCGAAATCACCGAGGGCGAGGATGCCGGCAAGCCCGACATTCCCGCCTTCAACCGCAACCCGATTGGCGCCGGCGCCGGCCCCTATGAGCCGGTGCGCTTTGCCCCGGGCGAGGAGATCGTGGTGCGCGCCAAGGACGACTATTGGGGCGGACCGGTCTGCATCGAGCAGATAACCTTCGTGCGTGTGCCCGGCGCGGCCGCAACCTATGACGCCTGGCAGACCGGCGGGCTGGACGTGGCGTTCTTGCGTGAGCCCAAGGTGAACGCCGAGGCCCGCGAGAACGGCGACGACAACGCCATCATCTTCCTGCAGAACACCGGCGGCGTGCTGCTCATCAACAACGGCGTGCGGGGCTCAGAAACCCCGACTTCCGATGTGCGCCTGCGCGAAGCCATCTATCTGGCGATGGACGCCGACATTTTGAACGAGCGCGCCAACGAAGGCACCGGCCTGAACACCAAGTCGCTGCTGGACAGCCGTTCGCAGTTCTATGACCCCACTCTGTTCCCCGAGTTCCCCACCGATCCCGACCGGGCCCGAGAGCTGGTCGAGGAGGTCAAGGCCGAGGGCAACTGGGACGGTACCATCCGTCTGAACTGCCACAACGCTCCCAGCCGGATCGACTGGGCGCTGGCGGCCCAAGCCATGCTGGAGGCTGTCGGCTTTGAGGTCGAGCTGCTCAATGACGGCACCATCCAGGATCTGATTGCGGCGGTCATCATCAACGCCGACTATGACCTGGGCTGCTGGGGCTTCAACCTGTCCGATGAGACTCCCTATATTCCGGTGCTGCAGCACACCTGCGACTCCCGCAGCAACCGAACGGGCTATTGCGACGAGCGGATGGACGCGGCTGTGGCCCAGCTGCGTGCGGCCAACACCAACCCCGACATTCAGGCGGCCTTGGCTGAGATCTGGACTATCTGGCAGGAGACCATCCCCAGCGCGTCCTTTGAGACCATCGAGGAATATGTGCTGTTCAGGGACAACATCCGAGGCGCTGTCGGAACCCAGACCGGCGGCATCATGTTCCACGACGCCTATATCGAATAGGCGATCGGTTTGGACGGGCGGGGCGCGTGGCTTAGTGCTGAGTGCGCCCCGCCGCCTGTCCCGCGTCTGTCTAATCACTGGCCTGCCGCCTGTCCCGCGTCCGCTCAATCACCGGCCCGACCGCCTCGGCGTCTGCCCCGCAGCCCATGAGTAAGGAGCCACCCCGAGCCCAATGATGCCCAGACTCATCGCCCTCAAGCTGTTGCGGCTTGTGCCCGTCATGTTCCTGGTGACGCTCGGCACCTTTTCCCTGTTGGAGTTGGTGCCGGGCGATCCGGCCCAGGTCATCGTCGGGCAGGATTTCCCCGAAGCCTATGAGATAGTTCGCGAGGAATTGAACCTGGACGATCCGTTCGTGTCGCGCTATTGGGACTGGCTGAGCGGGGCGCTGACCGGGGACCTGGGCCAGCAACTGACCCGGCCGGGTTTTTCCGTGATTGAAGGCATCCAGCAGGCATTCCCGGTGACGCTGGAGCTGGCCGCCATCTCCATCGGGATGTCGCTGCTGATCTCCATTCCGCTGGGGGTCTATGCCGCGCTCCACGCTGGCCGGGCGTTCGACAGGGTGTCCAGCGGGATGGCCTTCACCCTGATTTCGGTGCCCAGTTTTTTGGCTGGTTTGCTGCTGATATTTTTTCTGGTGTTCCGGCCTGAGTTGGTGCGCTGGCCGTTCTTGGCGTTGGGAGTGATGTGGTCTGCGTGGGCGGTGTATAAGTGGTGGCAGATGAGCTTCGCCGCGCCCGCGCCCGCCGCGCCCGTCCCCGCCGCGCCCGCGTCCGCCGCGCCAACCCCCGACAGCAACGCCTCCCGGGGCGACGCCACCATCTATCTCATCATGGCCGTTGTGGTGGCGGTCGTCGCGGTTGCCATATTCTGGGCCTGGCCCAGCTTCAACCGACAGGGTTTCGCCCGCATCACCAGCGACGAAGGCATCCGCGAGAACCTGCGCGACGTGTTCCTGCCGGCACTCACCCTGGCGCTGACCGAGATCGCCATATTCATGCGTCTGCTGCGCGCCGACATGATGGCGACACTGCAGGAGGATTTCATTCTGGCGGCGCGGGCCAAGGGCATGTCCACCCGCAGGATTTTGTTCCGCCACGCGCTGCGGCCGTCGTCGTTCTCGCTGATCACGCTGTCGGCGGTGGCGTTCGGACGGTTGATCGGCGGCACGGTCATCGTCGAGACCATCTTCCGTCTGCCCGGCATGGGGCGATTTTTGGTCAACGATGGCGTCAACAACAGCGACTATACGGTGGTGCTGGGCGGCGTGGTGGTGCTGGCGACCGTGTTCGTGCTGCTGAACACTTGCGTGGACATCGCCTATAACTATCTCGACCCGAGGATTAGACGTGGCCGACGTTAGCTCAGGATCCCCTGTCTCCGCGTCAGGGCCTCCCTCGCCCGTCGCCGACTGGGCCCGCCAACTGCGCGCCAGGATTCAACAGAACCGTCTGGCGTTCGGCATCGGTGCGCTTGCGCTGGGCATCTTTTTGTCGGTGGTCGTAACCGCGGTGCTGACCGGCTCCGGCGGAGAAATCCGGGTCAGCTTGGGGGTCGTGGGATTGGTGCTGGTGTTCTTGGGGCTGGATTCGGTGTTCAAGTTTGTCTGGGGGGAGAAGTTCCAGACCGGGCTGTGGCTGTCGGTCGGCTGGATCGTGCTGGTCTGTCTGGCGGCGGTGCTGGCCGACCTGTTGCCGCTGTCGGAATCTCGGGATGCCGCAGTCACCATACGCGAAGGCACCAAGACCCTGCTGCGTCCGGATTTGTTGTCGGCGCATCCGTTCGGCACCGACCGCCAGGCGCTGGATGTGCTGGGCGGCGTGATCTACGGCGCCCGGGTGTCGCTGCAGGTGAGCTTGCTGGCGGTGGCGATCGGCATCACGGTGGGCGGAGTGATTGGCGTGGCGGCCGGGTTCTTCCAAAAGCAGACCGATGCGGTGATTGGCGTGTTCACTGATGCGGTGCTGGCGTTCCCGCCGCTGATTTTGCTGTTGGGGCTGGCGACCGTGCTGGAGCCGACCCCGGTCAACATGGCGTTTGCGCTGGCGGCGCTGGGCATCCCGACCTACATCCGGCTGGCGCGGGCCAACACGTTGGTGTTCAGCCAGCGGGAGTTCGTTTTGGCGGCCCGGGCGATGGGCGCGGGGCGCGGGCGCATCATTTTCAGGGAGTTGGTGCCGAATGTGGCGTTGCCGTTGGCGAGCTATGCGTTCATCATCGTGGCGTTGCTGATTGTGGCCGAGGCTTCGCTGAGTTTTCTGGGGCTGGGAATACAGCGGCCCGAACCGACCTGGGGAAATATGATTGCGGCCGGACAGGATGACTTCGACCGCCACCCGCATCTGGTGTTCATTCCCGGACTGGTGATGTTCATGACGGTGTTTGCGCTCAACCGAGTGGGCGAAAAAGCCATCCGTCTGTGGGATCCCCGGTCTTCCAAGATGTAGATTGACGTATGTCGCCCGCTTCCGCGTCCGACCCCGATCCCGCTTCCGCCTCCGGCCCCATGTCCGGCATCCGTGTCGTCGAGCTCGGCGTGTGGGTGGCCGGCCCCGCCGCCGGCGGCATACTGGCCGACTGGGGCGCCGATGTCATCAAAATCGAACCCCCCACAGGCGACCCCGCCAGAACCTTCCAAAAAATGCTTGGCGGCGACATGGGCACCAACCCGCCATTCGAGCTGGACAACCGATCCAAGCGGTCGATTGTGCTTGACCTGAGCCCCCAGGGTCCCGAAGCCGACCGCGAGACCGCGCTGGAGCTGATCGACACCGCCGACGTGTTCCTCACCAACCTGCGACTCGGCGCGCTAAGGCGGCTGGGGCTGGACTACGAAAGCCTGCAGGCGCGCCACCCGTCCCTCATATATTGCGCCATCGTTGGCTATGGCACGCAGGGGCCCGATGCCGACCGCCCGGCCTATGACATCGCCGCGTTCTGGGCGCGCTCGGGGATTGCGTCCATGCTGACTCCGCCCAGGGCCAACCCGCCGTTTCAGCGCGGCGGCATGGGCGACCACTCGGTGGGGCTGGCGGGAGCGGCTGCGGTCTCGGCGGCGCTGCTTCACCGGGAGCGCACGGGCGAGGGGCAGATGGTTTCGACCTCGCTGTTTCGCCAGGGG
>CAZERQ010000035.1:0-2341 GCA_964514465.1 uncultured Acidimicrobiales bacterium | reverse complement strand
TCTGTGGTTTCGCTCATGGCACCTCCCTGGCGGTGGTCGGAGTGGTCGGATGGATTGGCATAATCCCAGATTAGCACTTGAGAATTCTGCGGACTTAGTGCACAATAGAATTTATGTCTGTGACATCACCTGACCCGGCTTTGCTGGACATCGACAAACTTGAAGCCTGGCTGGTGGGCAACAATCTGGTGGCAGCGGATTCATCGGGCAAGACGGCGGGTGGCATTTCGGCCGAGACACTCACGGGCGGACGATCCAATGTGATGTTTACGATACGGGTGGGCGCGGACACAGACACGGATGGCGGCGCGGACGCTGACGGGGACAGCGGCTCCACCAGCCAAAACTGGGTGCTGCGCCGGCCGGCCACGGTCGCCATCGAGCGAGCCAATGACGGAATGCGCCGCGAGTTCACCATACTCAGCGCGCTTGACTCAACTCCCGTGCCGCACCCGCACACCGTGGCGATATGCGAAGACCTGGACGTCCTGGGCTGCGTGTTCTATCTGATGCAAAAAGTTGACGGCCTGGCCCCCGCCGGACAGCTGCCCGAAACCTTCACCAGCCACCCCGGCCACCGCCAGGAGCTGACCGCCGCGCTGTTGGACGCCCTGGCCGCCTTGCATAATGTCGACTGGCGCCAAATCGGACTGGCAGACTTCGGCCGGCCCGACGGCTTCCACGAACGACAAGTCAGCCGCTGGAGCAAGCAGTTGGCCAGCTATCAGGGCCGCGACATTCCCGAGCTGACCGCGGCCGGCGACTGGCTCCAGCAGAACATCCCCCAGCGTTGGACGCCCGCCGTGATGCACGGGGACTATCACATGTTTAACGTGCTGGTCGAGCCTGACCCGCCCGCCCTGGTTGCCGCCATTGTCGACTGGGAGACGGCCACCATCGGCGACCCGTGGCTGGACTTCGTTGGCTTTTGCGAGGCTTGGCAGTCGATGCGCACGGGTGGGAACGGGGACGGGGATGAGGGCGCGAACAAGGATGACGAAGGTGTCGCCGGCTGGCCCAGCTATGGCGAAATGCTGGAATACTACACCAGCCAGCGACAGCTCGGCCAGCCGTCTAGTGGTCAGTCGTCCAGCAGTCAGCCGCCCAGCACCCAAGAGCAGCAATATTACGGAGTGCTCTACAATTTCAGAATGGCCGTTCTGCTTGAGGGCATCTATCAGCGCTCGCTGCACGATCCCAACAGGCCCGACCAGGATATGATCGGCGACCGGGCCCTGTTCAATGCCGGCCGCTGCCAGCAGATTCTGGCGGACGTGTCCTGTCTGCAAATGTAATGTCCAGCCACCACCCCGAAATGACCGACCCACAGCCCGCCAGCACACCCGACAGCGCACCCGCGATATTCCATCCGGACGGCGACCTGTTCGCACCCACTCATCTGGCGCAGGGCCCGTGGTTCCCCAACGCCCAGCACGGCGGAGCGATCGTGGGTCTGTCGGCGCACCTGGCCGAACAAATGCCCTCGGCTGTGCCCATGCAACCGGTGCGCATCACCACCGAGCTGTTCCGCCAAGTCCCCATGGAGCCGGTCGCCCCCGAGGTTGAGGTCGTCCGAGAGGGCAGGCGCATCCAACTGCTGGCGGTCTCGCTGTGGGATCGCGGCCAGACGGTGGAGCTGTCCCGCTCGCACGTGCTGCGCATCCGCATTGCGCCGGGAGAGGTCGCCGATGAGTTGGTTCCCGACCGGCCCGAAGCCGAACGGGTGCCCGAGTTCTTGGACGAGCAGGCCAGGGTCAACACCGACACCTTGCTGTCGCACATGGCAGTCGACCAGCCCAGCTTCCCGGCGGCATTTGAGTTGCGCAGCCGGCGGGAATACGGCTCGCCGCACTCGGTCAGCTGGTGGCGGTTGCAGGCTCCGCTGGTGGCGGGTTGCGAGCTGACGTCATTTGTGCGGCTGGCGGCCACGGCCGACTATCTGATGAGCGCCGGGGGCATCGTGGGTGCGACCGAGCACGTGTCGATCAATCCCGATTTGACGGTGTATGCGCACAAGCTGTCGGATGACCCGTGGGTGGGGGTCGAGTCAAAGGTGCATTTTGACACCGACGGGCTGGGCATCACCGCCGGGAACCTCTATGACCGTGCCAGCCACATCGGGACGGCGACCAAGTCGCTGCTGATTTTTCGTCGCTGAGCGCGGGGTGGGCGCGGGCGAGACTGCGTGGGCGCGGGCGGGGCGGCACAAGCGCGGCGGCTAGCTGCGCGCCAGGCTCACTGCGATTTGCGCGGCAACGGCGGCGTTGTTGGCCACCAGCGACACGTTGGCCGGCAAGGTTGCTCCGCCGGTGGCCTGGCTCACCCGCTCCAGTATGAACGG
>CAZERQ010000034.1:0-2385 GCA_964514465.1 uncultured Acidimicrobiales bacterium | reverse complement strand
GCTGTATCAGAACAAGACCATTCTGGGCTGTCGCTATGGCGCGGCCCGACCCAGAGCCGACTTTGTGATGCTGGCCGAGCTGTATCTTCAGGGCAAGCTGTTGCTGGACGAGTTGGTGTCGGATGTGTCTGGCTTTGACGGACTGATTGGGGCGTTTGAAAATATCGTCGCCGGAAAGGTCGCACGGACAGTGCTGAAGCCCTAGGCGCCCAGCCTGTCGCGGGCTGACCGGAAAAACTCGAGAGCGGTGTGATAGGGCGAAGAGCTGTCGCTCAGTCGCTCAAACTCAAGGACTGCGCCCACAAAGGATTCGGCGTTCCAAAAGTCGGCTCCCTGGGGTGTGGATTTTCCGTCTGGCGAACCCTGGGCTGTCGGCGAACCCTGGGCCATCGGCGAACCCAAAATGTCCGGATCCCAGGGGCTCACATAAAGATAGGGCTGCTGGCTCTGCGCGCCATCTCCGGGGGACGCGCCATAGGTCGCCTTAGCTGAACCTTCACCCAGCTCCACTGCCACGTCAAAGTGGCCTGGCCAAAGCTGCACCCGGCTCAGGTCGCCGCCGGCGGTTTGGGCGCGCAACTCCTCCAACGCCGCGGTGGCACAGCCGAACCATGCACCCAAAAAACTGTTGGCCTGCTCGGAAACCAGCAGCTCCTCAGACAACGATCCCAGTGGCGGGCTGTCGTGCTCACGCTGGGTTTCGGACGGCACAAGCCCCAGGAATTTTCCGGCCGCAGCCAGAGTCGTGATGGCCTGGCTCTGCTGGTTTGAGCCGCGTTGATATATGAGCTCGCCTCCAACCACCCTGACCTGCTCATCATCACCATAAAAGGGCGTGCCGAAGCCGCCGGCAACCCAACGCAGGCCGATCTTGGCACCCGCCGACAGCCGTCTGGCTTCCGACACCACCCCAAAAGCCAACCAATGCGCGTGGATGCGCTGTTCGACATAATCCTGCGGCAGCCGTGGTAGCTGCCCCCAGTCCCCCAGCCACCGCTCGGCGATGAACTGCCTGGTTTCGGGGCTATCCACAAACCGACTGCGCGCCAGATCGTCCCAGCTGATGTCGCCGCCCGAGGTGGGCGCAACCAACATCTGGCCGGGCGCTACCTCCGCAAGATCCGCGGGTCGGGTGGGGTCATCGGCCCAATAGGCTTCATCGAGCGAAGCCGGCGGCGAAGGCTCCAGCACAGCTGCGACATAGCCATCGGGCAGCAGCGCCTGGGCCTCGGCACGGGGATTGTATGTCATGTTTGGCCTCTGGCTTCCTCCAGCAGCGGCTGCAGATGTTCTTCGGCACTTTCCAACGTGTGATATTCGCGGCGCACGCGGTCCAGCGCCAGCTTGAACCGCCTTTGCCGCTCGAACAGCTGCGCCATCTCCTCTGGTCCGCCCCCAGATGACTGGGCAGATTTGGCTACGCTTCTGAGTCGCATATTCAGATCCTCAGACAGCCTGATGGCTTTGCACCACAGCAAATGCGCGATCAGCGAATCAGTCGGTTCTTCCTTGCCGTCTGGCCAATCCTGAGGAGGTTCAATGGCACCTAGACGGCTGATTTCGGTGTATATCTCTGGGGGTTCTTTGGCCGCTATGTCAGACATGCTTTCATTTTCAAGCAATGCTCGACAGACCTCACGGTAAGGCGGGTGCTCAAACAGCCACTCGTCAACATATTCGGGCACGTGTTCAGAATAATGATACAGCAACAGCAAAGCCTGATCCTCATTGTGGCGCCAATCCCCCAAACTGGCGGCGGCCTCGGCCGTGATGTGGCCGGGCAGTCCACCAGCCCCCGCTAAGCGATCCAACCTGTTCATCTCATCGCGCAGACGCTCCTGTGGAATCTCGAAACGTTCGGAAGTCTCCAGAAAATATTTGTCCCTGAGGTCACGGTTTGGGTGCTGGCTGATGATGCGGGCAGCCTTCAGCGCCAACTCCATCTGCTGCTCTGGTGATGTTATCGTTAGGGCGTTGATTGTTTCTATATCGCCGCCAACCGCTCTGTCAATGCGAAACCGCAGATACTCCTTTGTGTGGGTGAATATTTTTCGCAGCTCGGCCAACTCCTGCTCCACTTCGGCCGTGTTTTGGTGCTGCTCCAGCTGCTCCTCCAGCTGCATGTATTTCTGCGACACATCCCCTGGATCGCCGTGCTCGGACAAGTCCGCCACCCTGACCTGCAGCTCCAAGTCCATCTCCCACTGATGGATCCTCTCGGCTGCCGCCTGGCCGGAGCTGTCCGGGTCAAATGCCAGCGTGATGTTGGAAGAAAACCGCCTGACGTTCTCCAGATGCTCCCGGGTGAGCGCGGTGCCACAGGTGGCCACCGTGTTGCCAAAACCCATCTCGTGCAGACCGATGACGTCGGTATAGCCCTCGGTG
>CAZERQ010000033.1:0-3305 GCA_964514465.1 uncultured Acidimicrobiales bacterium | reverse complement strand
GGGTGGAAGTGTGGCTGTCGCCGCAGACGATGGTCATGCCCGGCTGGGTCAGTCCCAACTCAGGCCCGATGACATGCACGATACCCTGGCGGTCGTGGCCCATCTGATACAAAGTGATGCCGGCCTCGGCGCAGTTCTGGCGCAGCACCTCCACCTGCTTGCGTGAGATGGGGTCGGCAATGGGCTGGTCTATGTCGGCGGTGGGCACGTTGTGGTCTTCGGTGGCCAGCGTCAGATCCGGACGGCGGACTTTGCGGCCGGCCTGTCGCAAACCTTCGAACGCCTGGGGGGAGGTGACTTCGTGGATGAGATGCAGGTCGATATAGAGCAGGTCTTGGTCGCCGCCATAGCCGCTGTCTTTGACCACGTGGCGCTGCCAGACTTTTTCGCTGAGCGTTTGGGGCGCGGCGCTGGCTGGTGCGCTAGCCGGTGCGCCGACTCGGCTCGACATCAGCTGACCTCCAACACTTCCACGGTGAAGGTGGAAGTCTTGTCGCTGTTGGCCTGCGCCACTTCATAGCTGACCGTCTGTCCGGCGGCGCTGCCCAACAAAGCTGCCCCCAGCGGTGATTGGGGCGATAGCAGGTCGTGGTCGCCGATCTGTTCTTCGACTGAGGCCAGCAGGAAAACCTCCTGGTCGTCCTCGCCCTCGTATCTGAGCGTTATGACCGAGCCGACCTGGGCCGTCTGGCTGGCGGAGTCGCCGCTAGCATCCGCGCCATCGCCATTCGCGCCGTCGTTGTCTGCGCCATCGCCGTCCGCGCTGTCGCCATCCCCGCCGTCTTGCGTGACCACCGCCTTCTCCAACAAATTCTCCAGATGACGGATGCGCCCCTCCATCTTGCCCTGCTCCTCCTTGGCGGCGTGGTAGTCCCCGTTCTCCTTGAGGTCGCCCAGCTCCCGAGCGGTCTCGATGATGCGGGCAATCTCCACCCGTCCCCGAGTGGTCAGGTCTTCGAGTTCATCAGTCAGACGGTCAAATGCCTGCTGGGACAGATTCACCTGGGCTGCGTCCGCGTTGGGGTCGGCGCTGGCGACGATGCGCGACATCAGACTGCCGCTGGTGCCGGAGCCGCCGCCGCTAGTGCCGCTGCCGCCGCTGGATTTTTTGGAAGCCATAACTTTCTAAGCTACCCGCATTAAGCTGAAATTGCAATGAAAACAGCAAAACCAACAAAAAAACCAACAGCGAAACAACCAATGAAGCAACCAAAAATTGGCATTGTGGCGGGCGACGGCATCGGTTCCGAAGTGGTGGCCGAGGGCCTGAAAGTCATGCAAGCCGCAGGCCTGAAATTCGAAACCGTGCCCTATGACCTAGGCGGCGAACGCTACCTGCGCGACGGAACCGTCCTGCCCGATTCGGTGCTGGACGAATGGCGCGGGCTGGACGCGCTCTATTTCGGCGCGGTGGGCGCGCCCGGAGTTCCCCCCGGAGTGATCGAGCGCGGGCTGCTTTTGCGCATGCGCTTTGAGCTCGACCTATACATCAACCTGCGTCCCTTCCGCTATCCGCCCAGCGACATCGACATGGTGGTGGTCAGGGAGAACACCGAGGGAACCTATGCCGGCGAGGGCGGTTTTCTGCGCAAGCACACGCCCCATGAGATCGCCACGCAGGGCTCGGTCAACACCCGCTTTGGCGTGCAGCGGTGCGTGGAGTTCGCCTGTGGGCTGGCGCTGTCCCGCCCGGCGCGCCAGCTGACCCTGGTTCACAAAACCAACGTCTTGACCTTTGCCGGCGACCTGTGGGAGCGCACTTTCAACGAGGTGGCCGGACAGCACAGCGAGCTGCGCACCGACTATAACCATGTGGACGCCGCCTGCATATATTTCGTCCAGTCGCCCCAGCAATATGACGTCATCGTGACCGACAATCTGTTCGGCGACATCCTCACCGACCTGGGTGGCGCCGTCTCCGGCGGCATCGGCAAGGCGGCTTCGGCCAACCTGAACCCCGACGGCGACGGGCCGTCCATGTTCGAGCCGGTGCACGGCTCGGCCCCCGACATCGCCGGGCAAAACGTTGCCGACCCCACGGCTGCTGTTTTGTCGGCGGCCATGATGGTCGACTTCTTGGGCGAAGCTGAGGCAGCGGCTAAGATGCAGGCTGCCTGCGATCGGGTCGGCGAGCTTGACCTGTCGGGGACTTGCGCCATCGGCGATGCCATAGCCGAAGCGGTCGGGGATGTCTGAGCCGGCGCGCGTAGCTGGGCCGCCGCGCTCGACATTGGGATTGCGCCAAAGCCTGTAGCATTTAAATTTGTAGGACATCACCTGTCGCAACCCGAACACCGCCAAGCAACCCAACCAACCCAACACCAAAATGCCTATTCAACAAGCCGACAAAATCTGGATGGACAACGAGCTGGTCGACTGGAACGAAGCCAAGATCCACATCCTGACCCACACACTCCACTATGGCAACGGTGTCTTCGAGGGCATCCGCGCCTATGAGACCGACCGGGGTGCCGCCGTCTTCCGTCTGACTCCGCACATCCATCGTCTCTTCGCCAGCGCCAAGATTTTGTGCATTGACATTCCCTACACGCCCGACCAGCTGATCGAGGCCACCAAGCTGGTGGTGCGCGAGAACAAGCTGCCCAGCTGCTACATCCGCCCGCTGGTCTATCTGGGCTATGGCGAGATGGGGCTGAACCCGCTCACCAGCGAGGTGAATGTGGCCATTGCGACCTGGCCGTGGGGCGCCTATCTGGGCGACGAGGGCATCCGCAACGGCGTGCGGGTGATGATCAGTTCGTGGCAGCGGCACGACCCCAACTCCATGCCGCCGGCCGCCAAGGGATGCGGCCACTATATCAACAGCCAGATGGCCAAGGTTCAGGCGCTCAACGCGGGCTATGACGAGGCCGTGCTGCTCAGCCCGCAGGGTCGGGTCAGCGAATGCACCGGCGAGAATGTGTTCGTGGTGCGCGACGGGGCGATCTACACGCCGCCCACCAGTGCCGGTGCGCTGGAAGGCATCACCCAGGATTCCATTCGGACTCTGGCGCGGGATCTGGACATTCCCTATCACACCCAGGATCTGTTGCGCAGCGATCTTTATCTGGCGGACGAAGCTTTCCTGTCGGGCACGGCCGCCGAAGTTGTGCCCATCCGTTCGGTGGACGACCGCGACCTGGGAACCCCCGGGCCGATCACCCGTCAGATCCAGCAGGGTTATGACGATGCCATCCACGGGCGCGACGACCGCTATAAGGAATGGAACGAGCACGTCAACGAATAGGCCGACCCGCACCCGCCACCGACCCGCACCCGCCGCCAACCCGCACCCGCCACCGACC